>CAXTNB010000001.1:0-12611 GCA_964245385.1 uncultured Acetobacteraceae bacterium
GTCCTGGTGATCGACGACGCGCCGGAGACGCTCGGCCTGCTCGATGCGGTGCTGGAGCAGGCCGGCTACGTCGTGCTGATGGCGCAGAGCGCCGCCGCCGCCTTCACCGTGCTGGACCGCGAGCGGCCCGACCTCATCCTGCCCGACATCGTCCTGCTCGACGCGCTCATGCCCGGCATGAGCGGCCTGGAGGCCTGCCGCCGGCTCAAGGCCGATCCCGCGCTGGCCGCGATCCCGGTCATCTTCATGACCGGGCTGTCGGAGACCGAGCACGTGGTGAGCGCCTTCGAGGCCGGCGCCACCGACTACGTCACCAAGCCGCTGCAGCTCGACGAGGTGCTGGCGCGGCTGAGCGTGCACCTGCTCGCCGCGAGACGGGCGCAGGCGGCGCATCGCGCGCTGGATGGCGCCGGCCGGTTCCTGTTCGCGGTGGACCCGCGCGGTCGGCTGCTGTGGGCGACGCCGCAGGCGGCGGCGCTGCTCGGCGGCGAGATCGAGCCGGTGCAGCCGTCGCTGGCCCGGCTGCTGACGCAGGGCGCGGTCGCGCCCGGCGCCGTGGTGCCCCGTGGGCTGCCCCCCGGGCTGCCCCGCGTGCTGCCCCACGCCAGCGACGCCGATCCGCCGCGGATCCGCTTCGTCGGCGTCTCCGGGTCGGAGGAGCTGCTGCTGCGGATCGTGCCGCGCGCGGCGCGGCCGGAGCTGGTGCTCAAGGACCGGCTCGACCTCACCCTGCGCGAGGCGGAGGTGCTGCTCTGGATCAGCTACGGCAAGGCGACGCGCGACATCGCCGAGATCCTCGGCTTGAGCCCGCGGACGATCGACAAGCACCTGGAGCAGATCTACAACAAGCTCGGCATCGCCAACCGCGCCTCGGCGGCCTCCCTGGCCGCGCGCCTGATCGGCGAGGCCCGGGACGCCTGACCGGGAGACGGCTACCGGAGTCGTCGGCGAAGCAGGTCGAGCGAGCGCCGCACGCCGTCCTCGATGCGGTCGCGGGCGACCGGCGCCACGCGTCGCCACGGCTGCGCGTCCGAGCCCCGCCGCATCCGCAACGGCATCTCCACGCTGACGGCGAGCCCGGGCCAGGCCTCGAGCGCCTCGAGCAGCGGCCCGAACGCGAGATCGCCCTGGTCGAGCGGCTCGTAGTGCCAGCCGTCGGGCGTCGCGCGCGCGGCTTTCAGATGCAGGTGCGCGCAGGCCGGAAGGGCGGCGATCGCGTCCGCGATCGGGTCGATCTGCGGACGGTGCGACGCCGTGTTGCCCGGGTCGTAGTTCAGCCGCACCCGCGGCGAGCCGATGCGCCGCACCAGTGCTGCGCCGTCGGCGGCGACGTCGAACAGGCCGGAGCGGGCATCGCCCGGATTCTCCAGGCCGATCGCCATCTCCAGCGCCTCGGCCTCGCGAGCCAGCGCCTCGATGTTGCGCAGGAACGCGGCCTCGGCGGCGCGCAGCGAGGCGTTGGTGTTGATGATCCTGGCACCGAGCCGGCGCGCGAACCGCATCCGGCCCGCGAAGACGGAGACCGCGTCGGCGCCGCCGAGGTCGATGTGCGAGGAGAAGGCATGGCAGGCGACGCCGGACGCCTCCAGCCAGCCGGCGTAGCGGGCGGCGTGGACGTCGGAGAACACGCCCTCGTCGAAGGGTTCGGTGTAGCCGACGATGAAGGCCGGCTCGACGTGGCTGGCACCGCAGGCGGCGAGGCTGTCCAGCATCTCGGGCACGTCGTAGCCGTCGTAGGGGGCGGCCGAGACGGAGATGATGCGACCGGCCATGATGGTCTCCCAGGAGCGGTTCAGGACGTGGCCGGCACCAGCCAGCCGGCGACGGCCGGGCGCGACTGCGCCAGGCTGAGCAGGCACATCAGCGCGAGCAGCACCAGGCTCCAGCCGATCACCCGACGCAGGATCGCGGACTCCCGTCCGACCAGGGACACGGTCGCGGAGGCGACGGCGAGGCTCTGCACGCTGATCGCCTTGGCCACCACGCCGCCCGAGGAGTTCGATGCCGCGGCGAGCACCGGCGGCAGGTGCAGCTGCCTGGCGGCGACGACCTGCAGGTTGCCGAACAGCACGTTGGACGAGGAGTCCGAGCCGGTCAGCGCGGCGCCGATCCAGCCGATCAGCGGCGAGGCGAGCGCGAAGCCGGTCGGGCCCAGGCCCGCCAGCAGCAGGCCCATCGTGCGCGTCTGGCCGGAGAGGTTGGAGACGTAGGCCAGCGCGAAGATCGCCATCACGGTCAGCGTGGCGCCGCCGATCTGGCGCAGCGTGTCCCGGTAGCTGCGCAGCGCGGTGCGCGGCGCGATCCGCAGCACCAGCACGGTGAGCACGCCGGCGAACAGCAGCAGCGTCCCGGTGGTGCCGAGCAGGTCGACGGTGAGCCGCGTCGGCACCCGGGTGCCGTCCGCCAGCGCCACCGAGAGGCCGGGCCAGTCGAACTGCAGGCGGCTTCGCCGGAGCGTCGCGGCGATGGCCGGGAACTGCGCGGCGACGAACACGAGGACGATCAGCAGGTAGGGCACGAGGCCGGAGCCGGCACCGGCGCCGTCCGGCGCGGTGGATCCGGGCCGGACCGCGAGCACCGCGTTCGGCAGCGGACGCGCGTGCCGCGCCAGGGCCGAGACCACCGCCGACGACACCAGTGCCGCCAGCACGTCGGCGAGCTTCACCGAGACGAAGTTCGAGACCGCGAACTGCGTGATCGCGAAGCTCAGGCCGGCCAGCAGCGCGATCCAGCCGTACGCCCTGAGCGCGCGCCAGCCATCGACGAGGAACAGCAGGATGAACGGCACGATCGCGGCGAGCAGCGGCGTCTGCCGGCCGATCATCCGGCCCAGCACCTCGACCGGGATCTGGGTCGACGACGACAGCGCGACCACGGGCAGGGCGAGGGTGCCGAAGGCGACCGGCACGGAGTCGGCGATCAACGCGCACACCGCCGCCTTGATCGGCGGGATGCCGACGCTGACGAGCATCGCGCCGCAGATCGCCACCGGCGCTCCCGCGCCGATCAGGCCCTCGAGCAGGCCGCCGAAGCAGTAGGCGATCAGCAGCATCTGCACCGGAGGCGGTCCGCCTACCCGGTCGAAGGCGCCGCGCAGCGCCGCGAAATGCCCGCTGGCCACCGTGACGTTGTAGATCCACAGCGCGTTCAGGATCACCCAGGCGACCGAGATCAGGCCGAACACGGCGCCGAGCGCCAACATGTCCAGCGCCGGCAGGATGCCGACGCCGTAGGCCGCCACCGCCACGACCACGGCGGTGAGCAGTGCTGCCGCCGCGGCGCGCTCGGCACGCCAGCTGAACACGCCGAGGAGGACGAACAGCACGACGATCGGCAGCAGCGCCACCGCCGACGACCAGCCGAGCGATCCGAGGATCGGTGCGTCGAGTTGCCGGACCATCGAGATCGACCGCGCCGCTTCGCCGCTCAGTGCATGTGCGAGCCGCCGTTGATGTCCCAGGTCGCCCCGGTCACGTACGAGCTCTCCGGCCGGCACAGGAAGGCGATCACGTCGGCCACGTCCTCGGTGCGTCCGGCGCGCGCCATCGGCACGTCGGCGATGAGCCTCGCCTTCTTCTCGGGATCGAGCTTGCCGGCGGTGATGTCGGTGTCGATCAGGCCGGGTGCCACCGCGTTCACCGTGATGCCGTCGGGTCCCACCTCGCGCGCCAGGGCGCGGGTGAAGCCGAGCAGCGCCGCCTTCGCCGCCGAGTAGGCGACGCCGCCGAACACGCCGCCGCCGCGCTCGGCGGACACCGACGACAGCATGACGATGCGCCCGAAGCGGCGCGCCGTCATGCCGGGAACCACGCGCCGGGTGACCAGGAAGCTGCCGTGCAGGTTGATGCGCAGGACGCGCTCCCACTCCGCGACGCTGACCTCGGAGAAGCGGATCGGCGAGGTGACGCCCGCGTTGTTCACCAGCGCGCCGACCGGCGGCAGCTCGGCCTCGATCGCGGCGACGGCGGCGTCCACCGCGGCGTCGTCGGTCACGTCGCAGCCGTAGCCCCTGGCCTCGACCCGGTGGCGGTCGGCGATCTCGGCCGCGGCCTCCGTGGCCGCGTCGCCCTCGACGTCGAGGATCGCGACCGCCCAGCCGGCGGCGGCGAGCGTGTGCGCCGTGTGCCGGCCGATCCCGCGCCGGGAACCGGCGCCGGTGACGATGCTGGTGCGCGGCGCGACGCTCATGACGGCTTCCTCGGCTGACGCGATGGCGAATGCTGTCGACTGTCGACAGCAATATATTTGCCCCGGCGGTGGTGTAAAGTCCGCGGCGAGCCGGAGACCTCGTCATGCCGATCGACGCCCTGTGCGCCCTGGAGCGAAGTTCGCTGCGCGAGCGCTGCCTCCTCGCCCTGCGTTCCGCGCTGACGAGCGGCCGGTTCGCGCCCGGCGACCACCTGAACGAGGTCGAACTGGCCGCGATCTTCGACGTCAGCCGCGCCACCGTGCGCGAGGCGCTGCGTCATCTGCAGCAGGAGGGCCTGGTGGCGTCCGGCAGCCGCGGCATGCTGCACGTCAGGCGGCTGGACGGCGTCGACATCCGGGAGATCTACGGCGTGCGCGCGGCACTCGAAGCCCTGGCGGCCGAAGCCCTGTGCGGCCTGCCCGAGCGCCGCCAGGTCACGGCCGCGCTGCGCGCCGGCCTGGCACGGCTGCGCCGGCACGAGGGCGATCTGTCGGCGCAGATCGAGGCGGACCTCGCCTTCCACCTGAAGCTCTGCGAACTGTCCGGCAACCGGACGCTGCTGCGAAGCTGGCGGTCGATCGAGGGCTCGATCCGCATCACCATCATGCATGCCGGCCTGGAACGCGCCCTGAACAACATGGCCGTCGAGCGGCACCTGCCGATCGTCGACGCCATCGAGCGAGGCGACGGCGCCTCCGCCCGCGCCGTCGTGTTCGCGCACATGAGCCAGGCCGCCGAGCGCCTCGTGCAGGCCCTGGACGACCGTCCGGTCGACCTCGTCGATCCGGCTGCCGCGTCGCGCGGTGAACCTGCCGCGGCGGATCATGGGCCGCGCGCAGCGGCGATGGCCCGGGTGCAACGTGGGCGAAGCGGGCGTCGTTAGCCTGTTCAGCCAGCCACGGAGTATCCGCCCATGCCCGGACCGCTAGACGGCGTCCGCGTCATCGATCTCACCTCAATGATCTCCGGTCCGCTCGCCACCATGATGCTCGGCGACCAGGGTGCCGACATCGTCAAGGTCGAGGCACCCGGCGGCGGCGACCATACGCGCGCCGGCGCCAACCGGCGGGGCGGCATGTCCGCGTCGTTCCTGCACAACAACCGCAACAAGCGTTCCGTCGTCCTCGACCTCAAGACCGAGGCCGGGCGATCCGCGTTGCTGCGTCTGGCGGAGCAGGCGGACGTCTTCGTGCAGAACTTCCGTCCCGGCGTTGCCGACCGCATCGGCATCGGCGAGGCGGCGATCCGCGCCGTGGCGCCCGCCATCGTCTACGTCTCGATCAGCGGCTTCGGCGAGGCCGGTCCCGACGCGGCGAAGCCGGTGTACGATCCGCTGGTGCAGGCCGCGTCCGGCCTCGCGTCGGTGCAGGCGGGCTCGGACCGGGAGCGGCCGCGCCTGGTGCGCACCATCCTGCCCGACAAGCTCACCGGCATCGTCGCCGCGCAGGCGATCACCGCCGCCCTGCTGGCGCGCGCCCGCAGCGGCGAGGGCCAGCATGTCCGCCTGTCGATGCTGGAGGCGGTGATCGCCTTCCTGTGGGCCTCCGACATGGGCAGCCAGACCTTCGTCGGCGACGACCTGCCGCAGCAGGAGGCCGCCAGCTTCGCCGACCTGATCTACGACACCGCTGATACGCCGATCAGCGTCGCCGTGCAGTCCGACCGCGAGTGGGCGGCGCTGGCGCGCGCGCTGGATCGCCCGGACTGGCTCGAGGATCCGCGGTTCCGCTCGGTCGAGCTGCGCCAGCTTCACATCGATGAGCGCCTGGCGCTGACCCAGCAGGCGCTGCGCCGGCGTCCCGCGGCGGAGTGCATCGCCGTGCTCAGCGAGGCCGGCGTGCCCTGCGCCGCGGTCCTGACGCGCACCGCCACCCTGACCGACCCGCAGGTGCGCGCGAACGGCATCGTCGTCGAGGCCGAGCATCCCGCCGCCGGGCGCGTCCGTCAGGCCCGTCCGGCGGCGCGCTTCTCCGCGACACCGCAATCGATCCGCGCGGGTGCTCCGGCCTACGGCGAGCACACCGTCGAGGTGCTGCGCGAGGCCGGTCTCGGCACGGAGCAGATCGAGGCGCTGCGCCGGCAGGGCGCGTTCGGCGCCGGGCGGGAGGCCGCCGCATGATCGACTTCCACTACTGGCCGACGCCCAACGGCTGGAAGGTCGCCATCATGCTGGAGGAGACCGGGCTCCAGTACCGGATGCTCCCGGTCGACATCACGCGCGGCGAGCAGCACGCCCCGGAGTTCCTGGCGATCAGCCCGAACGGGCGCATGCCGGCGATCGTCGATCACGACGCGCCGGGCGGCCCGATCTCCATCTTCGAGTCCGGCGCCATCCTGCTGCACCTGGCCGAGCGGGCGGGACGCTTCGCGCCGGTCGAGCCGCGCCGTCGCACCGCGATGATGGAGTGGCTGTTCTGGCAGGTCGGCAATCTCGGCCCGATGGCCGGTCAGCTCAGCCACTTCGTGAACTACGCGCAGGGAGAGCATCCGTACTCGCATCGGCGCTACGCCGAGGAGTATCGCCGCTGCCTCGGCGTGCTCGAGCGGCGCCTGGACGGGCGCGACCACATCCTGGGCGAGTACTCGATCGCCGACATGGCGGCCTGGCCGTGGCTGCTGATCGCCAAGCCGCTCGGGCAGTCGCTCGACGGGTTCCCGCAGGTCGCCCGCTGGCGCGGCTCGATCAAGCAGCGTCCCGCGGTGCGGCGTGCGGTGGATCTGGGCAAGGAGCTGCGCCGCGCCGGCCCGCCCGGCGACGAGGAACGCCGCGTCCTGTTCAACCAGCCGGTCGGATCGTGATCGCGGCACGCGCACCGGCGCCTGTCGAAGCCGGATCCCGGATCGGACGGCGCCGGTGGCGGCCTCAGCTGCGCTCGATCGCGACCGCGGCGGCGTCGAGCGCCGCGGCGATGGCGTGGGTCTGCTCGGCGGTCAACGGGCCGCGACCCTGGCGAAGACGCAGGGCCAACTTCAGGTTCTCGGTCGCGCGGACCAGCTCCGGTGCCGGACCGCCGCCGTTGGCGTCGCTGACCGAGCGCATGCGCTCCAGCGCGCCGTCCAGTGCGACCCGGTGCGCGGCGAGATAGGCGGCGCCGTCCGGCGTGATGGCGTAGCGCTTCTTGCCGTCCTCCTCGGCCACGGTCGCGTGACCGATCTCCTCGAGCATGATCAGGGTCGGATAGATCACGCCGGGGCTGGGGCTGTAGGTGTTGGCGACGCGGTCCTCGATCTCCTTGATGATCTCGTAGCCGTGCCGCGGCCGCTCGGCGATCAGGGCGAGCACGACCAGCCGCAGCTCGCCGTGGTCGAACAGCCGGCTCGCGCGCGGGCCGCCACGACCGCGACCGTCGCGGCCGTGCCCGTCCGCACGGTCACGACCGTGGTGGAAGTCGTGCCCGTAGCCTCTGGGACCGCCGCGGATGAAGCGCCTGCCCTGCTCATGGTGGGGATGTCCGTGGTTCATGCGAGCCTCGATGCAGTTTCGATGTATCTTTCTATCAGATATATCGAAACCCGCTCGTGGGCAAGGCCCGTCGAGCCCCGCGCCGACCCGCGGGTGGCGGACGACACCGCCTTCGCGCGTCGTCTTAACGGTCGATAAAGGTCCTTCACGTAGGCGGGGTGGCGCATCCGCGAGCGGACCGATGATCCTGCAGGCAGCCGTCGAACCGAGGACCGAGCCCGACGAGATCGACCGCGTGGCGCTTCGCACCCTGGCCGATGCGGCGCTCAGGAGCGGTGACTACGGGTCCGCGGTGCGTGCCCTTCGCCAGGTCCTGTCCGTCGAGCCCGACGACGTTCGCCTGCTGCTCAACCTGGGCGGCGCGCTGAAGCAGCTGGGATGCTTCGAGGAGGCTCTGCCCGTGCTCGCGCGCGCGGTCGGTCTTGATCCGCGGCGCCACGGGGCCTGGTCCAACCTCGGTAGCGTCAGCCTCGAGCTGCAACGCTACGACGACGCGATCGCCGCCTTCTCGAACGCCATCCGCCTGAAGCCGGATCACGCGCCGGCCCTGTCCGGCCTGGGCGTCACGCTGCGGCGACGCGGCCTTCCGCGGCAGTCGCTGCCGTTCTTCGATCTGGCGGTCGCCGCGACGCCCGGCGACGTGGAGCTCCGGACCTGGCGGGCGATGGCGTTGCTCGCGGCCGGCGACTACCTGCGCGGCTTCGCCGAGTACGAGTGGCGGCTCCAGGCGAGCATGTCGGCTTCGCACCATCCCGACGCGCCACGCTGGCAGGCAGAGCCCCTGGCTGGTCGCACGCTGCTCGTGCATGGCGAGGGCGGCCTGGGGGACTGCCTGCAATATTGCCGCTACATCCCGATGCTCCGCGCGTTCGACGGTCGCGTCATCGTGCAGGTTCCGAGGCCTCTGCTGCGGCTGCTGTCCCGCCTTGCCGGCGTCGACGGCATCGTGTGCAGCGAAGAGCCGCCACCGGCCTGCGATCTCGCCTGCTCGGTGATGAGCCTGCCCCATCTCCTGGGGACGACGATCGACACCGTTCCCTGCGCCGACGGCTACCTCGTCGCGGATCCGGCCATCGTCTCGCCCTGGCGAGAGGTGGTGGACCGGGATGTCGCGTGCTGGCGGGAGCGCCGCGCGGTGGATCGGGCGGCACCGCTGAAGGTCGGCCTCGTCTGGTCCGGCGGCAAGCGTCCCTGGCACCTGGAGAACACGCTGATCGACAGGCGCCGCTCGATCGCCTTGTCCGCCCTGGCGCCGCTGGCGAAGGCGGGCGAGGAGGTTCTCTTCTACAGCCTGCAGCTCGGCGGCGCGCAGGCCGAGGCGGCAGGCCCGGCGCCCGGCCTCGATCTCGTCGACCACACGAGCCGGATCCGCGACTTCGACGACACGGCCGGCCTGGTCTCGCTGCTCGACCTGGTGATCGCGGTGGATACGTCGACGGCACACCTGGCGGCGGCGCTGGGGCGGCCGGTCTGGCTGCTCTCGCGCTACGACCAGTGCTGGCGGTGGCTCTCCGGCCGCCAGGACAGCCCGTGGTACAGCACGATGCGGCTCTACACGCAGCCGGCGCCGTTCGACTGGTCCACCCCGGTGGGGCAGATCGCGAGCGATCTCGCGAAGCTGATCGGGCGTCGCGAGCGTGCCGGGTCCTGAACGGACCGCCCGGGCGTCTGGCGTCCGGTGACGACGCGCGTCCGGTTCGCGATCATGCACGGCAGGTGCATCGGCCGGAGCGCCAACCCCATGGGTGCCGGCTGCCGCAACCGCGTGTCTGCCGATCGTTACCATATGCCGCGATGACGAAGGGGGCTGAGCCACATGAACGAGCAATCCGACGGCGGCGGTCCGGCGCGGTCGAGAACGTCGCACTTCGACCGGCGCGGGACGACGTACGACGAAGACGGGGTGCACCATCGCGTCGTGTCGCTCCTCCTCCTCGGCGCCAGGATCGGGGCGGGATGCCGGATCCTGGACGTCGCCACCGGGACCGGGCTGCTGGCGCTCGAGGCGGCGCAGCGCGTGGCGCCGGAAGGAAAGGTTCTCGGCGTCGACCTGTCGGAGGGGATGCTGATCGAGGCGCGCAGGAAGGCGGCCGCACTCGATCTGGCGAACGTCGAGTTCGCTCTCGCCGACGCGGAGCGGCTGGGGCTGCCGGGCGAGGGTTTCGATCATGTCTTCTGCGCATCGGCGCTCGTGCTCATGGCCGACATTCCGGGCGCGCTTCGCCACTGGCTCGGGTTTCTCAAGCCGGGCGGCCTCGTGGCCTTCGACACGCCCTCCAGGCCGTTCGGCGTCTCCCAGCTGATCGCGGATATCGCCGCCGAGCACGGCGTCCATCTGGCCTACGCCGACGTGGCGGACACGCCCGACAAGTGCCGCGCGCTGCTGCGGGAGGCAGGATTCGAGGTGGTCAGCATCAGGTCCGAGCTCGCGGACTCCACGCCCATGACAACCGGCGAGGCGATCGCGTTCTGGGACAACCACCTCGATCACCCCGCCTGGCAGGCCCTCGGGCGGGCGACGCCTGCGACGCGCGAGGCCATACGAGCCGCCTACGTCGACCGTGTCACGGCGACCGCGTCGAGCGGGTACGTCGCCAACGACGTGGCCCTGAACTTCACGTTCGGCCGCAGACCAGGGCCGGCCGCTGCCTCTGCCTCGTGAGGCACGGTCCGCGCGCGACGGCTACGGTCGGGAGCATCCTGCGGCCGCAGCGGCCATTCCGGACGTCCCTTCTCCTCGCCTCTCCGCTCGACCTGCGGCAGCCTGGACCCTATAGTGAACAGAGCGCCGGTCGGGGATCTCTCGGTGGCCTCCGATGGCCGGGTTCGAGGGTGCAGGTGGCTTGGGGGAGATGGCTGGTGGCCGGCGACTCATCACCGAGGTCGGGTCTTCGCCGCATCATTCACGTCGACATGGACGCCTTCTACGCCTCGGTGGAGCAGCGTGATGATCCCGCGCTGCGCGGTCGGCCGGTCGCCGTCGGCGGATCGCGGCAGCGCGGCGTGGTGGCGGCGGCGAGCTACGAGGCGAGGCGCTTCGGCGTGCGCTCGGCGATGCCGTCGGTCACCGCACGGCGCCGCTGTCCCGAGCTGGTGTTCGTCAAGCCGCGCTTCGACGTCTATCACGCGGTGTCGCTGCAGATACGCGGGATCTTCGCCGACTACGCCCCGCTGATCCAGCCGCTGTCGCTGGACGAGGCCTATCTCGACGTCACCGAACCGCTGCGGGACCTCGGCTCGGCGACGGCGATCGCCGCCGAGATCAGGAGGCGGATCCGCGCCGAGACGGGACTGACCGCGTCGGCCGGCGTGTCCTACAACAAGTTCCTGGCCAAGCTGGCCTCGGACCATCGCAAGCCGGACGGCCTGTTCGTGATCACGCCCGCGATGGGTCCGGGCTTCGTCGAGACGCTGAAGGTCGGCCAGTTCCACGGCGTCGGGCCGGTGACCGCGGCCAGGATGGATCGCCTCGGTATTCGCACCGGCCTCGACCTGCGCGAGCGCTCCCTGGCCTTCCTGGTCCAGCATTTCGGCAGGGCCGGGCCGCACTACCACGCCATCGCACGCGGTCAGGACCAGCGGCCGGTGGTGGCCGATGCGCCGCGCAAGTCGATCGGGGCCGAACAGACCTTCGAGCACGACGTCATCGGGTGGGAGGATGCGCTCTCGGCGTTGCAGCCGGTCATCGACAAGGTCTGGGCGCGCTACGCGCAGGCCGGGCGCGGCGCCCGCGCGGTGACGCTGAAGGTCAAGTTCTCCGACTTCCGTATCATCACGCGCGCCGTCTCCTGCGTCGCGCCGATCCGCGCGCCGGCGGAACTGCGGACGGCGGCCCTGGGATTGCTGCGCACCGTGTTCCCCCTCGAGAGGAGCGTGCGCCTGCTCGGCATCAGCGTGTCGCGGTTCGACGAGGAACCGTCGCCCGCCGCGAGATCTCCGGATCTCTTCGGCCGTTGAGTGCCGACAGGCGACGTACCGAGGGATGGTCGACGGGCGCTGACGCGGCATCCTCGACGCCCGATGCGGCGCGCCGGTCGCCGCAGTCATTCATCGTGGTGGCGGAGCAGGGGCAGGCCCAGCCGCCGGATCTTGGCCCGGATCTCCGCGAGATGGGTCCGGCTCTTGTCGACCGCGTCCCGGGATGCCGACACCGACGCTTGCCTGGACGCGATGCCGTCCCGGATCGCCGCGGTGATGGTCTCACGTTCCTGGATCAGCTGACCGAGCGTCTCGACGCCGTCCAGACGGTGCTTCATCGCGCGCGTCCCGGCCCATCCGCTTCGCCCAAGCCGGCGGCCAGCGCGATAGTTGCGGCCCCGAGGCGCCGATGACGTCAACGTGCGTATCTCGGGCTCGACCGGTCATCGGTCTGCCGAGGCTTCGGCCCGTCGGCGACAACATGGTCGCGCGCCGTCGCCGATCGCCATCGATCATCGGCCGGAACCTTCGATGGGCGTGTAGATGGCAAGCTTCAGCGCCGGATCCTCATTGGCCTGGAAGGTCGCGTACTCGAAGGCGAGCTCGCCGCGGATCGGATGGGTCAGCAGCTTGCGCCCGGCGCCGCTGCCGCGGATGTCGTGCGCCTCCCACCAGGCGGCGAACTCGGCGCAGCCCCGGCGGAGCCGCCCGAGCAGATCCACGAAGGCCGGGTCGCCGGCCCAGAGATCATGGGTGGCTCGGAACTGCGCGACCATGCGGCGTGCCTCGCTGGCCCAGGAGGCGCCGAACAGCCGCCGGGCGTCCGGCTGGGTCAGAACGTAGACCAGGATGTTGCGGTCCGGCTCGGCCACGCGGCCGAAGTCGGCGAAGATGTCGGCCGCGGCGGCGTTCCAGGCCAGGATGTCCCAGCGGCGGCCGGTCACGTAGGCGGGCTGGCTGAGGCCCTCGACCAGGCGCCGGAGCGTGTCCGGCAGGACCTCGCGCACGAAGGCGGGACGATCGGCGGTCCGTGCCAGGGCC
>CAXTNB010000001.1:12621-27271 GCA_964245385.1 uncultured Acetobacteraceae bacterium
AGGGCCGAGAGATGGGCGTGCTCAGCCTTGCCCAGGCGCAGCGCACGGGCGAGCGCGTCGATCGTGGTGCTGGACGGGCTGACGGCTCGTCCCTGCTCCAGCCGGATGTACCAGTCGATGCCGATGCCCGCGAGTTCGGCCACCTCCTGACGGCGCAGACCCGGTGTCCGCCGGTTGCGCCCGTCGGCGAGCCCGGCGGCTTTCGGGGTCAGCTTCTCGCGCCGGGATCTGAGGAAGTCGCCGAATTCGCTTCGGGTCGGGTCGGGCATCAGCGGGCTCGATCAGCCGGGGTGGGCGGCCCCGATACTAGGACGGTGCCGGTCCTTCCCGAAGCGCGGAAGTGATGCGCATCTCGTCCCGGTGAGCACGGAGGCGGGCATGAGAGCGGCGATCCTGACGGCATTCGGTTCCCCTCTCGAGATCGGGACCCTGCCCGACCCGGTGCTGGGCACCGGAGAGGTCATCGTCGATGTCGTGGCAGCACCCGTGCTGTCCTACGCGGACGAGGTGTTCAGCGGCGAGAGGAACTACGCTCTGACGCTGCCCTTGGCGCCCGGCTGCGGCGCGGTGGGCCGGGTGCGCAGCCTGGGCCCGGATGCCACGCGCCTCGCTGCCGGCGACTGGGTGTTCTGCGATCCGACCGTGCGATCGCGCGACGATGCGTTCGATCCGGACATCACGCTGCAGGGCTGGAGCGCCCGGGGCGAGGGCGGGCTGCGTCTGCAGAGGCACTTCCGCCACGGGCCGTTCGCCGAGCAGATCATGATCCCCACCGAGAACGCCATCCGCATCGGCGCGATCGCGGCGCCGGATGCCGGGGCCTGGTGCGCGCTCGGCGCGGCGCTGGTGCCCTATGGCGGGTTCCTCGCGGCGAAGCTGCAGGCCGGGGAGACGGTTCTGGTCAGCGGCGCCACCGGAAATTTCGGCAGCGCCGCCGTCGCGATCGCGCTGGCGATGGGGGCGGCTCGCGTGATCGCGACGGGCCGCAACCGGACGGTGCTCGAGGATCTGGCGCGTCGGTTCGGACCGCGCCTGCGACCGGTGGCGCTGTCCGGCAGCGAGGCGGACGACCGGGAGCGGATGAGGCTGGCGGCACCCGGCGGGATCGACTGCGTGATGGACATCCTGCCGCCCGCCGTCAGCACGAAGCCGGTGCGGACCGCGGTCATGGCGGTCCGACCCCATGGCCGGGTGGTGCTGATGGGCGGCGTGGGAATGTCGGGCGGCGACGACCTGGCGTTGCCTTATCCGTGGATCATGCGGAACTGCATCACCATCCAAGGGCAATGGATGTACCCGCCCGAGGCGGTGACGCGCCTGGCCGCACTGGTGCATGCCGGGCTGCTGGATCTGGCGCAGTTCGAGGTGACGGGCTTCGCGCTCGACCGCGCCAACGAGGCCGTCGCGCATGCGGCGGCGCGTCGCGGACCGTTCAGGATGACCGTCATCTGCCCGTGACCAACGAGTTGCCCGGCGAGCGGTAGACCGGCCGGGCGGTCACCGCGTCATGCGGCGCGGATCTCCCGAAGGAAGCCGGCGACCTCGCCGGACAGGTCGTCGGCCTGCTTCGACAGCCCGGACGCCGAGCCGAGGACCTGGGCCGCCGCCGCGCCGGTCTGGTCGGCCGAGACGCTCACCCCGGTGATGTTGCGGGCGACGATGTCGGTCGCCTCCGCGGTCGACTGCGCGTTCCGCGCGATCTCCAGGGTGGCGGCCCCCTGTTCCTTGACGGCGCCCGCGACCGCCGCCGCGATGTGGCCGAGACCCTCGATCGTGCCCGCGATCTCCCTGATCGAGGCGACCGCGTCGCGCGTCGCCGATTGGATCTCGCCGACCTGCGAGGCGATCTCGTTCGTGGCGTCGGAGGTCTGCGACGCCAGGGCCTTGACCTCGGACGCCACCACGGCGAAGCCCTTGCCCGCATCCCCCGCGCGCGCCGCCTCGATCGTCGCGTTCAGCGCCAGCAGGTTCGTCTGGCCGGCGATCCGCGAGATCAGCTCCACCACGCGGCCGATCCTGTCCGCGGACCCGGCGAGGGCGCCGACCGTCTGGTCGGTCCGGCGCGCACCCTCGACCGCGCGTCCCGTCATCGCCGACGACTCCTCGATCTGGCGCGAGATCTCCGCGACCGAGGCGGTCAGCTGCTCCGCGGCGGCGGCGACCGTCTGGACGCCGGAGCCCGCGATCGCGGCGGCGGCGGCCACCTCGCCGGCCTGCCGGTTCGTCTGCTCCGCCGAGGCCGTCATGCCGCGGGCGGTCGCCTCGAGCTCGGACGACGCGCCGGCGAGGAGGCCGGTCATCGCGCCGGCCTGAGACTCGAACCGGTGCAGCAGCTGCTCGATCCGTTCCACCTTCCGGCTGCGAATGCCGTGCTCGCGTTCCTGCTCGGCGCTGAGCCTGTCGCGCTCGATCATGACGCCCTTGAAGACCTCGACCGCCGACGCCATGCCGCCCACCTCGTCGCGGCGCCCGAGATCGGGCACCTCCGTGCCGAGCTCGTGGTCGGCGAGACGTCGCATGGCCCGTGTCATGCGGCGGATCGGGTGCGACACGTTCCTCACGATGGCGATGGCGAGGAAGACGCAGATGGCGATGGTCGCGCACAGGACGGCGAGCACCACGTGCTTGGTCGGCTTGTAGATCGCGGCACCCAGGCTCGCGGCGCGACGCCCTTCCTGCAGGTTGAAGTCCAGGTCCGATCTCGAGGCGTCGTAGGCCGCGCCGTAGCTGTGGCTCTCCTCGTCGCTGAACAGGTTCTCCGGATCGCCGCCGGGCCCCATGTCGCGGGCGACGACGACCTCGTGCGCCGCCCAGGCCCGGTCGAAGTCGTGCATGAGCTTCTCATCGGCGGTAGCGCGGTGGATGACGCGCTCATAGTCCGCCCGGAGGCGAGCGAGCGCCTTGTTCTCGGCCGTGATCCCCTGCTTGATCTGCTGGCGATCGCCGTCGGTGAGGGCGAGCGAGTAGCGCGCCTCCTGCAGGCGTATCTGCTGGATCGTGCTCAGGATCTGGCCCTGGACGCCGGTGCTGGGAAGCCAGCGGTCGCGTATGTCGGCGGCGCGGCGGTCGATGGCGGCCAGTCGATCCAGCGCGGTCGCGCCGAGGCCGCAGACGAGCGCCAGCACGATGCCGAAGGCCGCGAGGGTCTTGGTCTGTATCGTGAGCCAATCGGACACCGGTCGCACGTTCATCCCCCTTGGCCACTGCTTCCGCCGCCAACCGCCGGAGAGCTGGTCGGGCGAGACTAGATTCGAGTGGTTTACGCAAGGTGAACGGCCATCCCGGCGGCCGCGGCTGTCCGGTCGTGCTCCCGCGGCCGATGCGGCGGCCGCTTGAACGTCACGCCACGAGATGTTCGCGACCCTGTCGCGAGGCGCCGACATGGTGTAGTCGAAGGAGCGGCAGCCCGGCTCAGGTCAAGTCCGGCTCAGGTCAAGTAACGGGGACATCATGACGCACAAGAAGCTTACCCTGGCGGTCGTCAGCATCCTGGCCGCCGGTTCTCTCGCTCCGGCACGGGCGGAACCGGGAGGCTGCGTCAAGTACGGTGCGGTGGGAGCGGTCGGAGGCCACGTCGCGCATCATGGTGTCCTGGGCGCTGTCGGAGGCTGCGCGACCGGCATGTATGTCCGCCACAAATATCGCAAGGAGGCGCGGCAGAAGGCGGCCCTGTACGATCAGGAGCACCCCGGTGTGAAAGGTCCGTACGAGAAGAAGGCGACCGCCTACGACGAGGAGCACGCGACCGCCCCGGGGAAGATGGCTCCGGGTGACCCGCCTCCGGCTGCGTCGGATCAGCAAGACACCCATCTCTAGGGTCGAACCCGTCCAGGGCACTTGCTCGTGCCGGCGCGGCCTGGGCGACGTGGCTCCCGGTCCGGCGGCAACGCCACGATGCGGAAGGCCCGATCCCGGCACGCGCAAGCAGATCCCGCGACGGCTACTCGGCCAGCATCGCCGCCACCGTCGCGAGCAGCAGCAGGGCCATCGTCACGTTGAAGACGCGCAACCGACCGGGGTGGCGCAGCAGGCGGGCGCCGCTGGCGCCGATCAGCCCCCAGCTGCCGACGCACGGCACGCTGACCAGGGTGAACACCAGTCCGATCAGCGGCCCGAACACCAGCGCGTTGCCGCCGGGCGGCAGGAAGGTGGCCGTCGCCGCGATCGCCATGAACCAGCCCTTGGGGTTGACCCACTGGAAGGCGCAGGCGCCCCAGAAGCTCAGCGGCGGGGCCGCGCGGAGATCGGCGCCGATCGGGGCGGTCGCGATCTTCCAGGCGAGCCGAGCCATCCAGACCGCGCCCACCAGCTGGACCAGGCGCTGCAGGAGCCGGCTCTGCGCCAGCGGCAGGCCGAGGCCGCAGGCGACCAGCGCCACCATCAGGCCGAAGCCGACCGCGACGCCGGCCAGCTGCGGCAGCGCCCGCCGCATGCCGTGGGCGGCGGCGGCGGTGAGCATCATGATGTTGTTCGGCCCGGGAGTAGCCGAGGCGCTGAAGGCGAAGACCAGCAACGGCAGGAGCGGCAAGGCGGGATCTGCGACGGGTCCTGGCACGGATCGGATCCTGTTCGGAACCGGCGGCCGGGGAGGTGGAGCGAAACCCCGGCCGGACCGGCGGGGCTTGGGGAAGCGGTCGGGCTCGAAAGCCTCAGCGCGCGTGCTCCCTCACCCCGCCCGGGGAGATAATCCACACGATACGGGCGAGGGTGGCGGGCATCGCCCGCAGGCTAGTGCGGACTTGCTCTCCGGGACAAGATGATTTGGCAGGCGGCGGCAGCCCGCGACCCGAGCGTGGGCCGGCAGTGCCGTCCGCGAGAACCCTGGGATCGCTCTGCGCTTAGGCACGAAGACCAGTATCCGTGCCAGGAGCCGAGAATGAGGATCATCACCGTCGAGGAACACGCCAGCGATGCCGCCGTCGCCGGCGCGGCGCGGGCGGCGCAGGCGGCGCAAGCCGGCTACCTGGCCGACCTCGCCACCGGCGTCGAAGACGAGGCACCGGCCTGCGCGCACCGCCCCCACCTGCTTCCGGTTCGCGAGATCATGCCTCGGGCGGCCGATGTCGGCGACGGACGGATCGCGGAGATGGACGCGCACGGCATCGACATGCAGGTCCTGTCCTTCAGCGATCCGACGCAGCTGGCCCCGGCCGATCAGGGCGCCGACCTGGCGCGCGCCGCCAACGACAGGCTCGCCGAAGCCGTGCGGGCCCATCCCGGCCGTTTCGCCGGTTTCGCGACGCTGCCCTGGCAGGATCCGCAGGCGGCGGCCGAGGAACTGGAGCGCGCCGTGCGGGATCTGGGCCTCAAGGGCACGCTGCTCATCGGCCGCCCCGGCGAGAGGTTCCTGGACGACGAGCGCTACGAACCCGTGCTGGCGAAGCTGAACGCGCTGAAGGTGCCGATCTACGTCCATCCGGGCGTTCCCTTGCCGCAGGTCCAGCAGCCCTACTACGGCGGCCTGGCCAGGCAGGTGACCGCGCGGCTGTCGCTGTTCGGCTGGGGCTGGCACGCCGAGGCCGGCATCCAGGTCATCCGCATGATCCTGTCCGGCACCTTCGACAGGTATCCCGACCTGCGGGTCATCAGCGGTCACTGGGGCGAGATGGTGCCGTTCTACCTGCAGCGCATGGACGACGCGATGTCCCCCGACGTCACCGGCCTGTCGCGGACCATCACGCAGAGCTACAGGTCGCAGGTCTACGTCACGCCGAGCGGGATGCTGAACCTGCCGCACTTCGAGTTCATCCACGAGGTGATGGGTGCGGACCGCATCATCTACGCGGTGGACTATCCCTACCTGAGCAACACCGGCGCCCGCGACTTCCTGGAGCGGCTCCCGATCAGCCAGGACGACAGGGAGAAGATCGCCCACCGCAACGCCGAGACCCTGCTGGGCCTGTGACGGCGCGCCGGCCGGAAGGTCGCGGTTCGTGATGCGCCGACCCGGCAACCGGATAGCCGGATCGGCGTCGCCACCGCATGCGCGTGCACCACATCAATTGCGGCACCGAGTGTCCCTATGGCGGCCACCTGTTCGACGGCCGCACCGCCGGGCTCGGACCCTCCCGCCTGACCTGCCAGTGCCTGCTGATCGAGGCGGCGGACGGCCTGGTCCTGGTCGATACCGGCTTCGGCACCCGCGACGTGCGCGATCCCGGCCGACGCATCGACGGCTTCTTCCGCGCCCTGAACAACATCCGTTTCGACCCGCAGGAGACGGCGGTGGCGCAGATCCGGCGTCTCGGCCTGGACCCCGGCGACGTGCGCCACGTCGTGCTGACCCACCTGGATTTCGATCATGCCGGCGGGCTCGACGACTTCCCCCAGGCCACCGTGCACCTGTTCGAGCCCGAGGCGCGCGCCGCACGCGAGCGGCGCTCGCTGCTGGCGCGCCGCCGGTTCCGGCCGCAGCAATGGCAGGATGGCGGCCCGTGGCGGGAATATCCGATGGCCGGCGAACGCTGGTTCGGCTTCGAGACGGTGCGCGGCCTGCAGGGCCTGCCGCCGGAGATCCTGATGGTGCCGCTGCCGGGTCATACCGCGGGGCACTGCGGCGTCGCGGTGCAGGGTCCTGCCGGCTGGAAGCTGCTCGCCGGCGACGCCTACTTCCACCACAGCGAGATCGACCCGGCCGGGGCGCGGCCACCGCTCGGTGCGCGCGTCTACCAGGCGATGATGCAGGTGGATCGCGGCCAGCGATGGCTGAACCAGGCGCGGCTGCGCGAGCTGATGCGCGCGCACCGCAGCGAAGTGGACGTGTTCTGCTCGCACGACCCGCACGACATGGACCGGCTCTCCGGCAGCCAGCCCCTGATCGTCCCGGGCTGATCCATCCGGAGGCGATCAGGCACCAGCCGCACCGCGCCGGAATGCCGATGCCGCACCCTGCCGGGGGCCGGCGGGCGCGGTTCGCGTCGTGGAGAAAGCTCCGCCGACACATCTTCCTTTCCGGCGCGGGCCTTCCAATCTCTGCTGGGGCAAATCGATGCCGCGCCGCTGGCGCGGCCAGGAGCGGATGATGCGCAAGTTACTGACGGTCTTGCTGGCTGCGACGACGCTGACCGGCGCCACCCTGACGGCTGCGCCGGCGATGGCGCAGCGCGGCGGCTTCCACGGCGGCTATGGCGGCTACGGCGGCTATCGTGGCGGGTTCGGCTATGGCTACCGCGGCTTCGGCTACGGCTATCGCGGCTTCGGCTATGGCTTCGGCGGCTTCGGCTTCGGCCTCGCCACCGGCGCGGTGCTGGGTCTGGCCGCTGCACCGTTCGCCTACGGCTACCGCGGCTTCTACGGCTATCCCTACGGGTATCCGGGCTTCTACGGCTATCCGTACGGCTACGCGCCGCGCGTGGTGTACGCGCCGCCGGTCGTCGGCTACGGCTACTAGGCCGGCTGCTGCCGCCACCAGGCGACCGTCTCCCGCAGGCCGGTCGGCAGGTCCAGGCGCGGCGTCCAGAGGGTGCGCGGCGGCTGCAGCGACGGGTCGGACGACCAGTCGCGGTGCAGGATCTCGCCCGCCTTGCCCTGCCCGAACATCGAGGCGCGCCCGTTTAGGCGGCCGACCACGTCGCCGGCGAGGCCGGCGGCGCGCACCAGCAGGTCCGGGACCGGCACGCAGCGCGGCACCCGGCCCAGCGCGGTGCCGGCTTCGCCGAGCAGCTCGCTCCAGCCATAGCCGTCCGGTCGGCCGTCGCAGAGCTCGAAGACGGCGTGGCCCGGTCCCGCCGCGCTGAGTGCCGCGATCGCCGCCGCCGCGTCGCGGGCGTGGATCATGGCGATGCGCGGCTCCGGCCGGCTCGGCCGCGGGGCGATGCGTCCCTGCGCCAGGCGGAACAGCGCCAGACCCTCGCGGTCCCACGGACCGTAGACGACGCATGGCCGCACCACCACCCAGGAGGCGCTGCCGAGTGACGCGGCGACGACCGCCTCGCCGGCGCGCTTGCTCGCGGCATAGGCGGAGAGCTGCGGCATCCTCGCCGCCTGCGACGAGACCAGGACGAACCGTGCCGCCGGCGCCTCGCGCGCGACGATCGCGGCCAGCCGGCCGGTGCCGTCGCGGTTGACCACGAGGAACTCCCGCCGGCTGCGCGCCTTGACCAGCCCGGCGACGTGGACCACCGCCGAGGCGCCGCGCACCAGCCGCGACAGGGCGGCGGGATCGCCGAGGTCACCGCGCACGGTCTCGAAGGCGACGGGGGCCAGCAGCGGATGCGTCGGCTCGCGGCGTGCCAGCAGCCGCACCCGCCAGCCGGCATCGGCGAGCGCCGCCACCACGTAGCGTCCGAGGAAGCCGGTGCCGCCGGTCACGGCGGCGAGCGGCGCGGTCACGCCAGGATGGCGGCGGGGAGCGCTTCGGCGAGGTAGCGTTGCCGCATCACGAAACGGCTCAGCTTGCCCGACGAGGTGTAGGGCAGGCTGCCGGGCGCGACCAGCACGACGCGGCCGTCCAGGCCGTGGCTCGCGCGCACCGTGTCGCCGACCTCCTCTGCCAGCCTCTGCCCGGCCGCCGGATCGGCGATGCCGCGCGCCTCCACCGCCAGGATCAGCACCTCCTGGCCGTCCTCCTCGACCGAGAAGGCGGCCACGTCGCCGGTCCTGATCTCGGGGATGCTGCGCTCGACGCTCCACTCGAGGTCCTGCGGCCAGATGTTGCGGCCGTTGATGATGATCAGGTCCTTGGCGCGCCCGGTGACCACCAGCGTGCCGTCCAGCCGGTAGCCGAGGTCGCCCGTCTCCAGCCAGCCGTCCGGCGACAGGATCGCCTGCGTCTCGTCCGGGCGACCGTCGTAGCCCTGCATCACGCTGGCGCCGCGCGCGAAGATGCGCCCGATCCTGCGGTCGGCCAGCACCGTCCCGTCCGCGTCGCGTATCTCGATCTCGTGCCCCGGCAGCGGCGCGCCGCACAGCACCACCGTGCGGGTGCGCGCGCGGGCGTCCTGCGGCCGCACCGCCACCGCGTCCTGTTCCAGCCGGTCCAGGTCGATGGTGTCGGTCTCGATGCCGCGGCCGAGCGGGGCGAAGCTGATGGCCAGCGTCGCCTCCGCCATGCCGTAGCTCGGCAGGCAGGCCTCGGCGCGGAAGCCGCAGGCGGCGAAGCTGCTGGAGAAGCGCGACAGCACGGCGGGACGGATCATGTCGCCGCCGATGCCGGCGATCCGCCAGCAGGAGAGATCCAGCTCCGCCCGGCTGATCGAGCGCTCGCGCCGGGTGCACAGGTCGTAGCCGAAGCTGGGGCTGTAGGAGATCGTGCCGCGTCGGGCGGAGATCAGCGACAGCCAGAGCTGCGGACGGCGCGCGAAGTCCTGGGTGGCGAACAGGTCGACCGTGACCTGGCCCGCGAGCGGGCTGAGCAGGAAGCCCACCAGCCCCATGTCGTGGTAGAACGGCAGCCAGGAGACGGCGCGGTCGTCGGGGCGTATCCCCAGCCCGTGGCTCAGGATCGCGGAGGCGTTCGCCATCAGCGCCCTCTGCCGCACCACCACGCCGATCGGGAAGCGGGTGCTGCCCGAGGAGAACTGCAGGTACGCGGTGTCGTCCGGTCCGACCGCCGGCAGCGCCGCGTCGCAGCGGGGTGCCGCGGACAGCTCGGCGACGGTGCCGCAGACGCGCAGCCGCAGCTCGGCGGCGACGCCCGACAGCCAGCCGACCAGCACGGCGGGGGCGAACAGCGCCGTCGCCCGCGCCGTCTCGGTCAGCCGGCGCACGTGCGCCACGTAGGCCTCGCGTCCGCCGAAGGCGAACGGCAGCGGCATCGGCACCGGCACCAGGCCGGCATACTGGCAGGCGCAGAACATGCGCACGAAGTTCGGATCGGTCTCGGCGATGATCGCGACCCGCTCGCCGCGTCGCATGCCGAGCCCGAGCAGGCGCCGGCCCAGCTCGAGGGCCTCGGCGCGCAGCGCGCGATACGGCAGCGCCTCCGTCAGCTCGCCGCGGACGGAGAAGAAGTTCAGCCCGGTCTCGCCGCGGGCGGCGTAGTCGAGGGCGTCGGCGAGGGTGGGAAAGTCGCCCTTGCGCTGGCTGAGGCCGCTGGAGGTAGGCGTCGGCCCGGGCATTCGATCGAGCTCCGAGGCGCACGGGCGCCGGTGCAGTGGCATGAAGGGTTCACCGACAGGTCGCGCCGGCCGTGCATGGCGGCCGGATGTCAGCACTCCCCTAGAGCCCACCCACGGACCCGTCAACCGAGCCCGAGGCGCCCGGCGCCGCCGGCGCTCAGGCCGCCAGGGACTTCTCGTACACCCGGTAGGTCTTGTAGGCGTGGCCGCCGATCGCCTCGGCGAGATGGCGCATCGGCAGGTTGTCCTCCAGGATCCAGGACATCTCCATCGCCTCGATGCCGCGCGCCACCGCCTCGCGCCGCAGCGCCTCGACCACGTGCAGCGCCAGCAGCCGGCCGAGCAGGCCGTCCGCGAAGCGGCGACGCACGCCCATCAGCGGCACCCGCGCCGTCCTGATCCCCGACACCTTCAGCCGCCACAGCAGCTTCGCCCAGCCGAACGGCAGCAGCCGCCCGGAGAGGTCGCGTATCGCCGCGTTCAGGTTGGGCAGGCACAGGCCGAACGCCGCCGGCTCGCCGTCCACGTCGGCGAACCAGATCAGCCGCTCGTGCAGCAGCGGCCGCATCGCGCGCGCCATGTGGTCGACCTCGTCGCGGGTGATCGGCACGAAGCCCCAGTGGCCGTCCCAGCCGTCGTTGAAGATCTCCACCAGCGAGGCGATGTCGTCCTTGAGCTGCGCCCGCCGCATCGGGCGCAGCGTGACGTTGGCGGGCAGGCCGCGCCGCACCATCGCCGCCGCCGCCGGCGGCAGCGCCGCCGTGGGAACTGTCGTGGAGGCGGAGACGTCGCGCACGTTGCCGTAGCCGAGCGCCCGGAGCGGGGCGTCGGCGTAGGGCGGGTCGTGCGGCATCATCAGCATCGGCGGGGTGCCGAAGCCGTCGACCAGCAGGCCGGTCTCCTCGTTGATCGACAGGCTGAACGGGCCCTGCGCCCGCTTCAGGCCCCTGGCCGACAGCCAGCCCTCGGCGGCGGCCAGCAGGGCCGCGAACACCGCCCGGTCGTCCGGCGCCGCCAGCATGCCGAAATGCCCGACCGGACGCTCCGCGTCGGGCTTGGCCAGGTGATCCTGCTGCGCGCTGATGCGGCCGACGTCCGCGCCGTCGCGGCGGGCGATCCAGAACGCGGCGTCGGCGTGGCGGAAGAACGGGTTGGAGCCGGCGGTGAGCGCTGCGCGTCGTTCCGAGCGCAGCGGCGGCACGTAGTGCGGATCGGCGCGGTACAGCCGCTCGGGCAGCCGGATGAACCGCTCCAGCGCCGCGCGTCCCGCCACCGCGACGATCTCGACCCCGCCGGGCGGCGGGGCCGCATCGTTCATGCCGCCTCGCCGCGACGCGGCGGCCGGTCGCGCGGCGGTCCGCCGGACAGCTCCGCCACCCACGGGTAGCGCGCCGCCTCGCCCACGTCGTAGCCCAGGTTGAAGACGTGCGGCGAGCGCGGCCGCTCGCGGGCCGAGCCGTAGTACGTGCCGAGCACCCGGTCCACCGTGAACGAGGTGATGCCGTAATTGCCCTGCTCGTGGTGGAAGTGGTGCGTCAGGTGCAGCTCCTTCATGCGCCGCAGCAGGCGCGAGCGCGGCTTGAAGTTGAGGTGCTGGACGCAGTGGCAGAACTCGTAGGCGCAGGTGATCAGCAGGCCGGCGCAGACCGACGCCGCCGCCCCCGCCGCGCCGCCGCCGATCGCCCAGCCCAGCGGCACCACGATGACGAGGATGGTCGGCAGGGTGTTGAGCGGCGAGCCGAACAGCACGTCCATGCGGTTCGGATCCTGGTGGTGGTCGAAGTGGATGCGCTTCCACAGCGGCGCCGTCAGGCGGGAGCGGTAGAGGAAGCGGCCGTGCAGGACGAAGCGGTGCAGCGCGTACCAGATCACCGGATAGGCCAGCATCGTCACCAGCACGCCGCAGAGCGGCCGCCAGGGCGCCGCGGCGGCGGCGACCGCACAGGCGCCGCTGAGCAGCGCCAGCAGGGCGTAGAGGTGGACGGCCGGGTGGCTGCAATAGGCCGCGAGCAGCTCGCGCAGGGTCATGCGGCCGAGGTCGAAGCTGCTACCGTGTTTTCGCCAGCGCTGATACATCAAGCTCTCCTCGGCGCCATCGAGTGAGGCCGGCGGCGCGGAGTGTCAAGCGCGTCGGGTCGGTGCCTCGCGACCGCGTGCTACTGCGCGGCCGCCATCGCGTACTGCACGCCGGCGCCCGGGATGACCTTGAGCTCGGCGCCGACCGCGGTGATCGTGCTGATCGCGTGATCGATCTGCGCCGTGCCGTGCGCGGCGCTGACGCTGGTGCGCAGCAGCGACTGCCGCTCCGGCGTCGCCGGCGGCAGGGCCAGGTTGACGTAGACGCCGAGCGCCAGCAGCCGGCTCCAGAACAGCGCCGCGAGGTCGGGATCGCGCAGCCGGATCGACACGATCGGGCTCGGCGTGGGGCCGAGCGCGAAGCCGGCGGCGGACAGGCCGGCGTACAGCCGCGACGCGTTGCGCGCGAGGTCGGCGCGCAGGCTCGGGCGGCCCTCGACCAGCTCGAGGGCGCGGGACACGCCCGCGGTGATCGAGGAGGGCAGCGAGGCGGTGAACATGTAGGCGCGCGAGGCGAGGCGGAGCAGCCCGAAGTCGGGCAGGTCGGAGGCGCAGAAGCCGCCGATGCCGCCCAGGCTCTTGCTGAAGGTGCCGACGATGAAGTCGACGTCGGCCTCGATCCCGGCCGCCTCGGCCAGCCCGCGGCCGCGCGGCCCCAGCACGCCGAGCGAGTGCGCCTCGTCGACCAGCAGGTAGGCGCCGGTCTCGCGCTTGATCGCGGCGATCTCGCGCAGCGGCGCGCTGTCGCCGAGCATGCTGTAGATGCCCTCGACGACGATCAGGTCGTGGCCGCCCGGCCTCTGGCCGGGACGGTCGCGCAGGAAGCGCAGGCGGCGATACAGGTCGTCCGGGTCGTTGTGCCTGAAGCGCGTCACCGGAGCGTCGCTCAGCCGCGCGCCGTCGTAGATGCTGGCGTGGCTGTCGGCGTCGAGCAGGATGTTGTCGTCGCGTCCGGCGAGTGCGGGCAGGATGCCCACGTTGGCCTGGTAGCCGGTGGTGAACAGCATGGCGTCGCGGCGGCCGAGGAAGCGGGCGATCTGGCGCTCGAGCTCGGCGTGGCCGCCATAGGTGCCGTTGGCGATGCGCGAGCCGGTGGTGCCGGTGCCCTCGGTGTGCAGCGCCGCCGCGGCGCGGCCGATGCAGCTCGGATCGAAGGTCAGCCCGAGATAGTTGTTGGTGCCGAGCAGCAGGATCCTGCGCCCGTCGAGCCGCGCCTCGGTCGGCGAGACGATCCGCTCGAAGGCGACGTTGAACGGGTCGTGCGCGCCGTCGCGTAGGCGGCCGTGCGCCTGCTTCAGGTCGTGGTATTTTGCCAGCATGATCTACCGCGATACCCGTAGAGGTCTCGAATCGAGCATCCGCGCCAGATCGCCGACCGTTTCGACTTCAGCAATGGTGTCGATCGGAATGACCGTATCGAATTTCGTCTCGAGCTCCATGATGAAGTCCATCACGGTAATCGAGTCAAGTCTGAGGTCACGAACGATGTTCGTATCGGAAGTAATCGTGGTCGTAACATCCGCAGGTATTGCATCCATGGATCTGACGACGTCCGCGATCTTTTCGACCAGATCCTCTTGAACTGACACCAGTGCGACTCTCCGTCGTGCCTGTGACCCAACAACTGAGAGTGGTGGACATAACAGGCATTTTATTTTTGGGCAACGTGCCGGGAACTGAGGCTGTCCGCGGCCCGGTCGCCGCGGCGGCGCGCCTCACCCCGCCGACGGCTCCGGCGCCGGGAACAGCGCCGTGCTGCGGCCGGACAGGTCGTAGGCGAGCAGGCCGAGCCATTCATGCGCCGCCCAGTCCAGCACCGCCAGCTTCTGGCCCAGCGACAGGGCGTAGCCGGTGATGCGGTCGCGCGACTGGTAGCCCACCGGCCAGGGCAGCACCGTCCAGCCGGCGCGGCGGAACACGCCGACCGCGCGCGGCATGTGGCAGGCGGACGTCAGCAGCACCCAGCGCTGCCCCGGTCGCGGCGCCGCCAGGGCGAGGCTGTAGACCGCGTTCTCCCAGGTGGTGCGGGAGCGGTCCTCGAACAGCACGCGCCCCGGCGGCAGGCCGAGCTGGTCGAGCAGGACGCGCATGTACTCGGCCTCGTTGGCGATCCCCTGCCGGAGGTCGCCCGAGCCGCCGGTGAACACCAGCTTCGCCCGCGGATAGCGGCGCGCCAGCATCACGAAGCTGGTCACCCGGTTCGCCGCTGCGGTGAGCGTCGGCGTGCCGCGGTCGCGGCTGGTCAGGTCGTCGATCGCGCCGCCCAGCATCACGATCCCGTCCACCCGCGCAGGCGGCGTCGTGACCGCCGGGAAGCGGTCCTCCAGCGGGCGTATCGTCCAGCGGTCCACCGGCAGCACCAGGCAGCCCGCGAGCGCCGCCGCACCCAGCGCCAGCAGGGCGCGGCCGGCACGGTGTCGGCGGATTATCAGGCCGATCAGCTAGCACTAGACAATCATCTTGGTCGGCAGCGTCACCATGGTGAGCAGCTTGCCCAGGACGAACATCGGCGTGGT
>CAXTNB010000002.1:0-3062 GCA_964245385.1 uncultured Acetobacteraceae bacterium
CCTCCGGATGGCCCCAGATCCAGAACAGGTCGGTGTAGAGCATGAAGTTGCCGCCGAATCCGGTGGTATAGAAGTGGGTGCCGAAATAGCGGTCGAGCGTCAGCAGGCCGATCGCGACGCCGAGCACCGGAAACGCCGTCAGCCCGATGACGTTGGTGGTCAGCGCGGTCCAGGTGAACATCGGCAGGCGCATCCAGGTCATGCCCGGCGCGCGCATCTTGATGATGGTGGCGATGATGTTGACCGCGCCGAGCGTGGTGCCGATGCTGCCGATCTGCAGCGCCCAGCTCCAGTAGTCGACGCCGACGTCGGGGCTGTACGGCATCTCGGTGAGCGGGGCGAGGCCGCTCCAGCCGGCGTGGCTGAAGTCGCCGACGAACAGCGAGAGCATCACCAGCCCGGCGCCGACCACGGTCATCCACAGTCCGACCGCGTTCAAGTACGGGAACGCCATGTCGCGCGCGCCGATCTGCAGCGGCAGCAGGTAGTTCATGAAGCCGGCCAGGATCGGCGTCGTCGCGAAGATCAGCATGATGGTCCCGTGGGACCCGTAGATCTGGTCGTAGTGATAGGGCGGCAGGTAGCCGTGCTCGGCGCCGAGATAGCCCACCGACGCCGGGCCGGCCGCCAGCATCTGCTGGGTGCGCATCATGATCGCGTCGACGAAGCCGCGAAACAGCATCACGACGCCGACGATCACGTACATGATGCCGATCCGCTTGTGATCGACGGTGGTCAGCCACTCGCGCCAGAGATAGCCCCATTTGCCGAGATAGGTGATCGCCGCCAGGATGAGCAGCCCGAGCAGGACGGCGAACACGAAGGCGCCGCCGACGACGGGATTGTCGTACGGAATCTCCGACAGCGTCAGTCGTCCGAGGAGCGGGCTCCAGTGACCTTGCAGATTGACCATGGTGCGCGAATTCCTGATTAGGGCGACGACGAGCCGGCTACGGTGTCCTGCTGCCGGCGTCCCGGCTCCTGCGAGGCCTTCTTCTCGGTCATGTTGGGCGGTGTCGGATACATCTTGCCCATCATCACGTCCTGGATCACGTGGCCGAACAGCTTGTCGTCCACTGCGGAGAAGTAGATCGCCTTGCCGCTGCGGTTGATCGTCGGAGTCGCGAAGCGATCGAATTCGGCCTGGTCGAGATGCTTGGGCGATCTTCCCACGTCGCCGGTCCAGCGCTCGAACGCGGCCTGCGACACCACGCGGGTCTTGAACTGCATCCACGAGAAGCCGGGCCCGTTGAACTCGCCGGCGATGCCCTCGTAGACGCCCGGCTGGTTCGCGATCAGGCCTTGCCTGGTCAGCATCCCCGGCATGACGTCGATCTCGCCGGCCAGCTGCGGGATGTAGAAATCGTTGGACACGGTCGCCGACGTCATGCGGAAACGGATCGGCGTATGCACCGGCACCACGAGCTCGTTGGCCGCCGCGATGTGATGATCGGGATAGATGAACAGCCATTGCCAGTCGGTCGTCACCACGTCGACGTCGACGGGCTTGCGGTCGTTGTCGGGGTTGCGGCCGTGCGCCATCACGCCCGGACCGAACGGGTTCACCTGGAAGGTGCCCCAGTACGAGAGGTAGCTCAGGAAGGCCACGATCGCGAGCGGGAAGCCCCACGAGACGATCTCGACCGTCAGCGAGTGCGACCAGTCCGGGGTGTAGGCGCCCTTGCCGGTCACCTTGCGATAGCGCCAGATGCACCAGAGGATCAGCAGCGTCGTCGGGCCGATGATCAGCATCATCGCGGCGACGTCGACGATCAGCGAGTAGAAGCTGGTCTCGGTGACCGGCCCACGCGGCTGCAGCACCCAGAATTGCCCGAGCGAGCATCCGTCGAGCGACAGCAGCGACAGCGACGCCAGCAGCCGGGCGACGACCGGCGCGTTCGCCGCCTTCGGAGGCCCGGCCATGCGGAACCGCATGTCAGGCGCCGTGCTGGGGATGGGTCCGAGATTCCTGTTGGCTGACCTGCTCGTGATGCCGGATGCGGCGGCGTCGCTGTGCTGTCGCACTCATCCTCTGGTCACGTGCATGGCTTGACGTCCGATAATCATGGAGTTGCGAGGAACGGACACGATCTGTCTCGACCGCTTCCGCCAGGGTGATCGAGGAGGACCCCGGCCCGTCGCAGGTGTAATCGGACAACGCGTGCAGGGTTCCGAAGCGTTACGCGCGCAGGGAGATTTTGCCCCGATCGTCCGTGAGCCGATCGCTAGGGCAGCCGCTCGCCCTGCGGGCTCTTCGACCAGCGCTCGAGCCGCGAGCCGAAATCGGTGGCGCTCGCCGCGAGCAGGCCTTCGATCCCGTAGCCGCCGACCGCGTAAGAAGCCGCCACCGCACCCGCCGCCGCCGCATGCCGCACGTCGCCGGGCTTCGTGACCAGGGCCGCCATGAAGGCCGAGCAGTACGCGTCGCCGGCGCCCGTGGTGTCGAGCGGGCGCACCGGGTAGGCCGGCATGACGATGTCGCGGCCGGTCCCGGCCTGATGGATCAGGCTGCCCTCGGCACCCATCTTGACCACCACGATGCCGGGTCCGCGCGCCGCCAGCTGCCTCGCGGCCCGGGCGGGCTCGGCGTGCCCAAGCAGGCGGCGCACCTCGTCGAGGCTGGGCATGAACACGTCCACCCGCGCCACCAGGTCGAGGATCGCCTCGACGTTGCCCTCGACGTATTCCTCCTGCGGATCCAGCGCCAGCAGCGCCCGGGTGCGGGCGCGGCAGCCTTCCACCAGGTCGCGCTGCGCATCCAGGGTCATCGCCAGGATCATGAACGCATCCGCCGCCCAGTATCGGGCCGGCATGTCGGCGCAGCGCGGCGACAGGAGCTCGAAGTCCGCCTCGTCGGACAGCAGCGTCACGACCCGGCGGTCATGGCTCTGGTAGACGATCCGGTTGCGCAGGGTCGGTCGATCCCGACGCGGCATCGCCTGCGAAGAGAGACCGTACGACGCGAGCAGCGCGTCCAGGTCTGGCGGCAGGTCGCGACCGACCGGCGCCAGCATCTCGGTCTCCGGCAGCACCAGCCGCGCCGCCAGCACGCCGTAGAGCGC
>CAXTNB010000002.1:3072-11262 GCA_964245385.1 uncultured Acetobacteraceae bacterium
CACCCCGGGCTGCACGACCCCGGGCTGCACGACGTCGTCGAGGCTGAGGTTGCCCAGGCAGACCAGGCGCGGCGCCGGCGGCACGGGCGGTTCCTCAGGCCGGGATCGCGGCGCCGGCGCGGCGGAACTTCGCCATCGCGACGTGGTAGGCGAACAGCTGCAGCGGCAGCGTCAGCGTCAGCGCCGCCAGGCACTCCGGCACGTCCGGCAGGCGGATCACCTGGTCGCTGCACGCGTCGAGCGCCGTCTCGGACTCGTGGACCACGCCGTAGATGCGGCCGCCCCAGCGGCGTCCCTCCGCCGCGGTGTCGCGGGCGCGGGCGACCGAAGGGCCGGTCGGCGCCAGCACGAACAGCGGATCGCCCGGCTTCTGCGAGTTGTAGTGGTGGAACTCCTCGAGCGGGATCGCCATGGCGTGGTCCGGCGAGCATTCCTTCATCTTGACGGCGCCGAACAGGGCTGAGGCGTAGGCCGGGCCGCCGCCGGCGAACAGGAAGATCGTCTTGCCGGCCTCCGCCTCGGCGAGGCGGGCCAGCACCGGATCGAGGGTGAGCAGGATCTCGGCCATGCGGTCCGGCAGGCACGCCAGCGCCCGCTCCAGCGCCGCCGCCTGCGGCTGCCGCCGCATCGCGCCGATCCGCACCGCGAGCCGGCAGAGCAGCGCCAGCGCCGCCGTGCTCGACTGGGTCGGCCAGCCCCGGCGCTGCGCGTGCACCAGCAGGCCGTGCTCGGACTCCGCCATCAGCGCCGAGCCCGGGTTGTTGCTGAGCGCCAGCGTGCGGGCGCCGCGGGCGCGCGCGATCAGCAGCGCCTCCACCGTGCGCGTGGTGGTGCCGCTGGAACTGAGGCTGACGACCAGCGTCTCCGGCCCGAGCAGGGTGCCGTAGTAATAGGCGAGATCGAGCGCCTGCACCGGCTCGCAGGCGACGCCCAGCATACGCTCGAGCAGCAGGCGCAGGCCGATCATCACCGCGAGCGAGTCGCCGCACCCGGTCAGGTAGACGCGCCTCAGGCCGCCGAACGCCAGCTCTCGCGCGATCCGCTCGACCGCGGCGTCCTCGTGCGACCAGGTCGTGCGGATCGCGTCCGGCTGGCCGAACATCTCGCCGCGGGTCAGCATCACCCGGTGCAGACGCTTCGGGTCGCGCGGGTCGTCGGTGGGCAACGCCGCCATCAGCTGCTGCTCCTGCGCGAACAGCGCCGCGACCAGGCGGCGCGCCCGCGTGTCGAGCGGCGAGTCCGCCGCCAGCAACGGTGTCAGGGCGACGCTCATCGAGGGCTCCGGCGCGGCGATGCGGCCGGCAACGATGCGGCGCGCCTCCGCAGCGGACAAGGACTATCTTCGAAAGCAGCCGCCGCAGAAGCGCTTCGAAGACCTTCTTCAGGCCTGGAACATCGCGGATATCCATGCAATCGTTGGGCTCGGCGAAAATTTGCCTCACCTCCAGGTCGGTCCGATCTGCGCGAGAGAAGCGCTTGCGATGAAGAACGAAAACCGGCCCCGACGCGGGCGGCGGCGCCGATGACCGCGTTCGGGGCGGTCAGCCGCCAGAAGGAGATCATCGACAGGCTCAGGATCGAGGGCAAGGTGACGGTGGCCTCGCTCTCCGACGCGCTCGGGGTGTCGGTGGTGACGATACGCAACGACCTCGACGCCCTGGAACGACAGCAGGTGCTGCGGCGGCTGCGGGGCGGCGCGATCGCGATCCGGCCGGCGCGGTTCCAGCGCTCGCTGCACCCGCTGCACAACGCCTTCGAGGAGGAGAAGCGGCGCATCGGCGAGATGGCGGCGAGCCTGGTGCGCGACGGCGAGACCATCATCATCGATGCCGGCAGCACCACGCTGGCGCTGGCGCGCGCGCTGCCGGCGACGCTGCAGGACGTCGCGGTGGTGACGCCGGCGCTGGACGTGGCGCTGGAGCTCGAGACCCACATGGGGGTGAAGGTGATCGTCACCGGCGGCACGGTCGCCAAGCCGCAGCGCTGCCTGATCTCGCCCTTCGCCACCACGCTGCTGCGCCAGATCAATGCCGACGTCGCCTTCGTTGCCTGTTCCGGGGTCGATGCTGAGAAAGGCTTCACCACGCAGAGCTGGGAGGAGGCGGAGGTCAAGCACGCCATCGTCGCGGCCGCCTCGCGCGTCGTGTTCGTCGCCGACCACGGCAAGATCGGCCACGTCGCCACGGCGAAGATCATGACGGTGCAGGACGCCGAGCTGCTGGTCACCGATACCGGGGTGGCGACGCCGGCGCTGCGGCCGCTGGAACAGGCCGGGCTGAACATCATCATGGCGTAGGGTGAGGATCTTCGATGGGTTTCGCGCGGCAGGCGATCGAAAGCCGGGCTCGATGCCGATGGCGCAGTTGTTGCATCACTCGCTGCGGCCGCGACACGGGGACGGATGCCATGGAAGCCGGTGCTTGAGCCCGACCGCGCTCACCCGCAGGAGCCTCGGCCTCGCCGTGCTCGGCGTCGTATCGCCACCCGGTCGGGTGCTGGGCGCGCCCGCGCCGCCGGCACCGGTGATCGTCGCCTCCGACGAGGACGTGACCACCCTCGATCCCCACCTGATCCGCAACAACCACCCGATCGGCAGCATCGTCTGGTCGGTGTTCGACAGCCTGGTGCGCCGGCGGCCGGACGGGCAGCACGAGCCGCGCCTGGCGACGCGCTGGGACAACCCGCGGCCGACCGTCTGGCGGTTCCAGCTGCGTCAGGGCGTGGTGTTCCACAACGGCGAGACGCTCGACGCGTCGGGCGTGGTCGAGAACATCGAGCGGATGCGACGCTCGCCGTTCGACGGCGAGAGCCAGCTCTGGCAGCAGACCGGACTGGTCGCGGTCGCCGCTGCGGATCCGACGAGCGTCGTCCTCACCACCGCGGCCGCTTCGGTGGACATGCTGTACTGGCTGGAAGAGGCGTTCATCGGCGCACCGCGCTACCTGCGCGAGACCTCGCCCGAGCGCATCGCCGCCGCACCGGTCGGCTCGGGACCGTACCGGTTCGTCGAGTGGCAGCGCGGCGACCACGTGACGCTCGCCGCCTACGACCGCTACTGGGGCGGCGCGCCGCCGATCCGGAGCGTCGTGTTCCGCACCGTGCCGGAGGCCGCCTCGCGCGTCGAGGAGCTCAAGGCCGGCAGCGTCGACCTGGTACCGGGCCTCGACCCGGACAGTGCGGACGCGGCGCGCTCGCCCGTGTCGCAGGCGACGCAGGTGCCCGGCCTGCGCAAGATGCACGTGGGCATCGCGCAGCACGGCATCGCCCCGCTGCGCGACCGGCGGGTGCGCCAGGCGCTGAACCACGCCGTCGACGTGCAGACCATGATCGACACCCTGCAGCGCGGCATGACCAGGCGGCTGGCCTCGGTGATCAACCCGCCGAACAACGACCCCGCGCTGCCGCCCTTCGCCTACGATCCGGCGCGCGCCGCGGCGCTGCTGCACGAGGCCGGACAGGAGGGGTTCGCGGTCGAGGTGGCGTTCGACGGCAAGTATCCCGACGCGCAGGAGAGCTGCGAGGCGGTCGCGGCCTACCTGTCCGCGGTCGGGCTGCGGGCGGCGACCAAGGCGTACGAGACCGGGCACTTTGCCGAGACGCTGCGCGCGCGGGCGTTTCCGTGACTGTACTTCTACGGCTTCGGCGCTCTGATCAACCCGCTGGTGGAGCTGACGATCTTCACCGGCGGCGCGGTCGACAACGCGAGCGGCTACGACAACCCCGCGTTCGACGCGCTGGTCCGACGCGCCGCCGTCACCGCCGACGAGGCGTCGCGCCGGGCGATGCTGGCGCAGGCGGAGCGGCTGGTCTGGGAGGACGCGCCCTGGATCTATCTCTGGGCGATGCCGGCCATCTACGGCATCAGCCGGCGCCTGCGATACCAGCCGCGGCCGGACGACTATGTCGAGCTCTACAAGGCCAGGTTGCAGGCTTGAGCGCGCCTGCCGGCCGCACCGGCTCGCGGCGGCTGCGCGGGCCGGTCCCGCGGCGCCTGCTGCACGCGCTCGCGGTGCTGTTCGGGGTCAGCATCGCGAGCTTCGTGGTGTCGCACGCCACCGGCGACCCGGTGACGCTGCTGCTGCCGGCCAGCGCCTCGGAGGCGTCGCGCGCGGCGCTGCGCGGCCATCTCGGGCTCGACCAGCCGGTGGCGGTGCAATACCTGCTGTTCCTCCGCCACGCCCTGGGCGGCGATTTCGGGCAGTCGTTCCTGTATCGCCAGAGCGTCGGGCTGCTGGTGGTCGAACGGCTGCCGGCGACGCTGCTGCTGGCGCTGTCGGCGTTCTGCATCGCCGTGCTCGCCGGCATCCCGCTCGGCGTGCTGGCGGCGTCGCGTGGCGGTGCCGCGGAAGCGCTGCTGCAGCTGCTGTCGGTGCTGGGCCTGGCGGTGCCGTCGTTCTGGCTCGGGCTGATGCTGGTGCTGCTGTTCGCGGTCGAGTGGCGCCTGCTGCCGGTCGACGGCACCGGCGGGCTGTCGCACCTGCTGCTGCCGGCGCTGACGCTGTCGCTGCAGAGCGTCGCCCGGCTGAGCCGCCTGGTGGCCTCCGGCATGGCCGAGATCCTGGGCCGCGACTTCATCCGCACCGCCCGCGCCAAGGGGCTGCTGGAGCGGCGCGTCGTGTGGGTGCACGCGCTGCGCAACGTGCTGGTGCCGGTGGTCACGATGGCCGGGCTGGAGCTCGGCGACCTGATCTCGTCGGCGGTGGTGGTGGAGGTGGTATTCGCCTGGCCGGGCATCGGACGGCTCGCGGTCGCCGCGCTGAGCAGCCGCGACTTCCCGCTGCTGCAGGGCACCGTGTTCATCGCCGGCCTCGGCTTCGTGCTGATCAACCTGCTCGCCGACCTGCTCTGCGCGCGCATCGATCCCAGGATCACGGCGCGTTGAGCGGCGTGCGCCGCCGCCTCGGCGTGCTGGGGGCGTTGCTGCTGTCGCTCGCGGTCGCCACCGCCGTCGCCGCCCCGGCGATCGCGCCGTACCGGCCGACGCAGCTCGACCTGCGCGCCCGCCTGGCGCCCCCGGCCTGGGAGGCGCACGGCAGCGCGCGGCACCTGCTGGGCACCGACAATGTCGGCCGCGACATCGCCTCGCGCATCCTGTGGGGCACCCGCATCTCGCTCAGCGTGGGCGCCGCGGCGGCGCTGCTCGGCGGCCTGGTGGGGGTGACGCTCGGGCTGTGCGCCGGCTTCTTCGGCGGCCGCACCGACGCCCTGGTGTCGTGGCTGATCGACGTGCAGCTCGCCTTTCCGTTCACCCTGTTCGCCCTGTTCCTGCTGGCGGTGTTCGGCGGCGGCTTCCTGCCGGTGGTCGCGGTGCTGGCGCTGGCGACCTGGGTGAACTATGCCCGCATCGTCCGCGGCCAGGCGCAGGCGCTGCGCGGCCAGGACTTCATCGTGGCGGCGCGCGCGGTGGGCGTGCCGACGCCGCGCATCCTGCGTCGCTACCTGCTGCCGGCGGTGACGCCCAGCGTCGTGGTGGTGGCGAGCTTCTCCGCCGCCCAGGCGATCCTGACCGAGGCGGCGCTCAGCTTCCTCGGCGTCGGCGTCGATCCGGCGACGCCGTCCTGGGGCGCGATGCTCGATCTCGGGCGCGGCTACCTGCAGAGTGCGTGGTGGATGGCGACCTTCCCGGGCATCGCGATCGCGCTCACCGTGCTGGGCGCCAACCTGCTCGGCGACGGGCTGCGCGACCGGCTCGACCCGCGCGCGGCGGCGCCGCGATGAGCGAGACGCCCAGCTTCCCCCTGCTCGACGTGGCCGGGCTCGGCGTGCGCTTCGGGGCCGTCGTGGCGGTCCGCGACGTCTCGCTCACGGTGGCGGCGGGCGAGGCGGTCGGCATCGTCGGCGAATCCGGCTGCGGCAAGAGCGCCGCCCTGCTGGCGCTGATGGGGCTGCATCCGCGCCGAGGCACGCTGGTCACGGCGCGGCACCTGCGGCTCGGCGGCACCGACGTCCTGGGCCTGTCCGACCGGCGCCTGCGCGACCTGCGCGGACGTCGGGTGGCGATGATCTTCCAGGACCCGCTGACCGCGCTCAACCCGCTGCTGACGGTCGGCACCCAGATCACCGAGGTGCTGGCGCGGCATCGCGGCCTGAGGCCGGCGGCGGCGCGCGCGGAGGCCGCGTCGCTGCTGGCGCGGGTCGAGATACGCGACGCGGCGGCGCGGCTGGCGCAGTACCCGCACCAGTTCTCCGGCGGCATGCGGCAGCGGGTGATGATCGCCATGGCGCTCGCCGGCGACCCGCAGCTGCTGCTCGCCGACGAGCCGACGACGGCGCTCGACGTCACGGTGCAGGCCGAGCTGGTGCGGCTGATCCGACGCCTGCGGACGGAGCGCGACATGGCGCTGGTCTGGGTGACGCACGACCTGGCGCTGATGGCGGGGATCGTCGATCGGGTGGTGGTGATGTACGCGGGCCAGGTGGTCGAGACCGCCCCGGTGCAGGCGCTGTACGCGCGCCCGCGCCATCCCTACACGCAGGCGCTGCTGGACAGCCTGCCGCGGCTCGATCAGCCGCTCGGCGCGCGCGGACGTCCGCTGGCCGGGCAGCCGCCGGATCCGGCGACGCCCGCCCCCGGATGCCCGTTCGCGCCGCGCTGCCCGCGACGCTTCGCGCGCTGCGACGTCGCGCCGCCGCTGCTGCCCGACGGCGACAGCCGTGCCGCCTGCTGGCTGCTGGACGCCGGCGCGCCGGTGCAGGGCACGGCATGACCGGCGGGGCGCCGCTGGCGGAGCTCGCCGGGATCAGCGTGCGCTACGCCCGCGGCGGTCGCCTCACGCACGGCCTGATCGAGGTCGACCTCGCGGTGGCCGAGGGCGAGACGCTGGCGATCGTCGGCGAGTCCGGATGCGGCAAGAGCACGCTGGGCCGGGTGCTGCTGCGGCTGCAGGAGCCGAGCGAGGGTGCGGTGCGCTTCCGCGGCGAGGACCTCACCACCCTCGGCCCGCGCGCGCTGCGCCGCTGCCGCCGGCGGATGCAGATGATCTTCCAGGACCCGTTCGCCTCGCTGAACCCGCGCATGACGATCGGCGAGACCCTGGGCGAGCCGCTGGTGGTGCACCGGCTGGCGCGATGGCGCGGCACGCGCGCGCCGGTGGCCGACGCGCTGCGTCGGGTCGGGCTCGATCCGTCGGCGGCACGGCGCTACCCGCACCAGTTCTCCGGCGGGCAGCGGCAGCGCATCGCGATCGCGCGCGCCGTGATAGCCGGCCCGGAGCTGGTGGTCGCCGACGAGCCGCTCTCCGCCCTCGACATCTCCATCCAGGGCCAGATCCTGGCGCTGTTCGAGCAGATGCGCGCCACCATGGGCCTGACCTACGTGTTCGTCAGCCACGACCTGCCGGTGGTGCGGCAGTTCGCCGACCGCGTCGCGGTGATGCATGGCGGCCGCATCGTCGAGGAGGGGCCGCCGGACGCGGTGTTCGCGCGGCCGGCGCACCCATACACGCGCATGCTGGTGGACGCGGTGCCGCTGCCGGAGCCGGCGCTGCAGCGCGCCCGACACGCGGCGGCGGACGCCTCGGCCAGCGTCGTGGACGCGGGCGAGCAGGCGGCGGCCTCGCCGGTCGGCTGCCCGTTCCGGTCGCGCTGCCCGCACGCGATGGCGCGGTGCGAGGCCGCGATGCCGCCACTGCTGGCCGTGGCGCCGGGGCGTCGCGCGGCGTGCTGGCTGAACGAGGTGAACCGATGAACCGGCGGATCGCGATCCTCAACGCCAACACCACGCTCGACTTCACCGAGCGGCTCGGCAGCCTCGGGCGGCGGCTCGCGTGCCCCGGCACGACGGTGGTGGCGCGCTCTCCCGCCATCGGCACGGCGTCGGTGGAGTGCCACGTCGACGAGGCGGTGGCGACGATGGGGCTGATCGAGCTGGTGCGCGAGGAGGAGGCGCTCGGCACCGCCGGCTACGTCGTCGCCTGCTTCGGCGACACCGGGATCGAGGCGGTGCGCGAGGTGGCGCGAGGACCGGTGGTCGGCATGACCGAGGCGGCGCTGCACGCGGCCGCAACGCTGGCGGCCTTCTTCTCGATCGTGACGCTGCCGCCACGCACCGTCGTGCAGGCGCTGCGCGTGGTGCGCAACCTGGGCCTCGAGCATCGCTGCCGGCGGGTGCGCGCGATCGACGTGCGGGTGGACGAGTGCGTGGCACTCGATCCGACGCTGCTGGCCGCGATGATCGCGCAATCCCGCCGC
>CAXTNB010000002.1:11272-25868 GCA_964245385.1 uncultured Acetobacteraceae bacterium
CCTGTCGTCTCTGGTGCAGCCGATGACGGACGCGCTCGACGTGCCGGTGATCGAAGGGGTGGGCGTGGCGCTGAAGATGACAGAGGGCCTGGTCGCGAACGGGCTGCGCACCAGCAAGCGCGCCTCCTACGCGATGCCGCCGCGGCTGCCGGGCGGAGGGAGCATCGCATGAAGACCCTGTTTCGCGACGCCACGCTGCGCTCCTTCGTGCCCGGCCGCCCGGTGACGGAGCAGGCCGACATCCTGGTCGACGGCGCCGTCATCGCCGCGGTGGCGGAGGCCGGCGGCATCGCCGTCCCCGACCCCGAGGACGCGCTCGAAGTGATCGACGCCCGCGGCAAGCTGGTGATGCCGGGGTTGGTCAACGGCCACTTCCACTCCTCGGTCAACCACCTCAAGGGCTCGCTCGACAGCCTGCCGCTCGAGCTGTTCATGCTGTACGAGAGCCCTGGCCTGCCCGGGCTGATGCCGTCGCCGCGCTGGGCCTACCTGCGCACCCTGCTCGGCTGTGCCGAGATGCTGCATGGCGGCGTCACCGCGGTGCAGGACGACGCTTTCCTCGTCCCCTTCCCCACCGACGAGGTCGTCGACGCGATCCTGCAGGCCTACGCCGATAGCGGCATGCGCGCCCGGGTGGCGCTCGACCAGTCCGACCTGCCCGAGATCGGCAAGCTGCCGTTCCTGGGCGACGCGGCACCCCCGGCGCTGCGGCAGCGCCTGCAGGCGCCCGCTCCGGCGCAGGCCGACGAGCTGCTGGCACGCTACCGCCACCTGCTCGAGCGCTGGCACGGCGCCTGCGACGGGCGGCTGATGGCGGCGGTGTCGTGCTCGGCGCCGCAGCGCGTCTCGGACGCCTACCTGGGCGCGCTGGAGTCGCTGTCGCGGGCGCACGACCTGCCCTTCTACATCCACATCCTGGAGACGCGGACGCAGCGCGTGCTCGGCCAGACGCGCGGCGCCTCGCTGCTGCAGGAGGCCGTGCGGCGCGGCGTGCTGAGCGAGCGCACCAACGTGATCCACGCGGTGTGGATGGACGACGACGATCTCGATGCCATCGCCGACGCCGGCGCGGTGGTGGCGCACAACCCGATCAGCAACCTGCGGCTGGGCAGCGGCGTGATGCCGTTCCGGCGGCTGCGCGAGCGCGGCATCCCGATCTGCCTGGGCAGCGACGAGGCGATCGCCGACGACGCCATCAACCTCTGGGCGGTGGCGAAGATGACAGGCCTGATCCACAACCTCTCCGATCCGGACTATCAGCGCTGGCCGCGCGCGGCGGAGGTGCTCGATTGCCTGGTGAGCGGCGGCGCGCGGGCGATGCGCGAGAGCGGACGCATCGGCGCGGTGGCGCCCGGCCTGCGCGCCGACCTGATCATGCTCGACCTCGACACGCTCGCCTTCACCCCGCTCAACGATCTCGACCGCCAGCTGGTCTATTGCGAGAACGGCTCCTCGGTGCGGCTGACCATGGTCGACGGCCGCGTGGTGATGCGCGACGGTGCGCTGACCACGATCGACGAGACGGCGCTGCGTGCGGAAGCGCGCGCGCTCGCCCGCGAACAGGACGGCGCCGGGCAGGCCGCGCGCGACGCGGCACCCTGGCTCGCGCAATACCGCGCCATGTATCTGCGCGCCGCCGGCACCGACGTCGGCATGACGCGCTGGATGCCGAGGCACGACGGCGGAAGGATCGCGTGATGCTCAGCCATGGCCGCTACGACTACCGGCCGATCACCGCCCGGCCGGACTTCCGCTGGCCCGGCGGCAAGCGGCTCGCGGTCTACGTCGCACTCGGCGTCGAGTGCTACGCGTTCGGCGAAGGCATGACCGAGAACCTCGTCCCCGGCGGCAGCGACGCGCACGACGTGCTGAACGCGTCCTGGCGTGAGTATGGCAATCGCGTCGGCGCCTGGCGGATCATGCAGGCGATGGAGGCGCTCGACCTGCCGCTGACGATCCTGCTCAACACCGCGCTCTACCGAGAGGCGCCGGCGCTGACCGACGCGTTCCGCGGCGGCGGCCGCGAGATCGTGGCGCATGGCCGCTCCAACTCCGACACGATGGCCGGCATGACGGAGCAGCAGGAGCGCGACTACATCGCCGACGTGACGCAGTCGATCCGCGCCGCGGAGGGCCATGCGCCGCGCGGCTGGGCCAGTCCGTGGATCGCGGAGACGCCGACCACGCCGGACGCGCTGCACGAAGCCGGCTACCGCTACCTGCTGGACTGGTGCATGGACGACCAGCCCTGCTGGCTGCGCACCCGACGCGGCCGGCTGCTGTCGATCCCCTACTCCCAGGAGATCAACGACAGCTCGACGATCATCGGCCGGATGGCGAGCGCCAGCGAATTCGCCGACATGATCGTCGACCAGTTCGACCAGCTCGCCGAGGATGCGCTGCGGCAGCCGCTGGTGATGAGCGTGATCCTGCACAGCTTCATCGCCGGGCAGCCGTTCCGGCTACGTCGCATCCGCCAGGCGCTCGCGCACATCGCCGCCCACCGCACCGAGCTGTGGCTGACCAGCCCCGGCGAGATCGCGGCCTTCATCCACGACAACCCGAGCCACGCCAGCTGAGCGTACGAGGTTCCGTGGTTTCGAAACCGGCCACTTCGAAGCGATCGGCCGCCGTCGGTTTCGCCGTCAGCTAGTTCGAAAAAGATCGAAAGGCAATTGACGGCATCTGCACGTCGCCGCGACGGCAGATCGAAAATAAGCTGTTTCGATCTTGGGCAGAAAATCGCCCTCGCGCGGCTTTCGCCGGCCACGACCGCCGCCTGCTGCCGCTTTCCGTGCAGTTTGACTATTTTCTGCACTCCGGCGCCGCCAGCTTTCCGAGATTTTTCGTTGAAGCAGGACAGCAAGGCTGATCTAGTCGAGACGGATGTCTCACGGCGATCGAAGGTTGGCGCACACGAAGGCAGCGTGACGGGAGGATCGTTTGGCTTTTCTCGGCAGGACCTTGGGGATTCTCGGCCCGGTCACCCTCCTCTGCGTCACCGCCGCGGGCGCCTCGCGCGCTCAGGACAAGGAAGTGGTCGGGGTTCCGCCGACGGGCGTCGCACCGGCGACCAAGAGCAAGTCCGGCTACAAGCGACCGGCGCAACTCGAAGAGGTCGTGGTCACCGCCAACAAACGCAGCGAGAACTCACGCAAGGTGCCAGGCAGCGTCGGCGTGATCAGCGGCAAGGAGCTGCTCGACCACCACATCGAGAATTACGAGGATATCACGCGCGTGCTGCCGGGCGTGTCGTTCGCGGCCCATAACGGACCTGGCCAGGACAACATCTCGATACGTGGCGTCAGCTCGACGGTCGGCAATCCCACCGTCGGCATCTACATGGACGAGGTGCCGATCATCACGCAGAACGGCTATCAGGGAGCGGCGCAGCCGCGCATCCTCGATCTCGACCGGGTCGAGGTGCTGCGCGGGCCGCAGGGCACCCTGTACGGCGCCAGTTCCGAGGGCGGCACGATCCGCTTCATCACCAACCAGCCGGACCTCGAGAAGTACGGCGCGTACGTCAATTCCGACGTGTCCGGCACCGTGCACGGCGGCGTCAACACCGACCAGCAGGTCACCGTCAACGTCCCGGTGGTCAAGGACGTGTTCGCGCTGCGCATCGCCGGCGAGTTCCTCGACAATAGCGGCTGGATCGACAACGAGACGCTCGAGGATACCCCGCGCAAGAGCGGCACCAACTACGAGCGCACCGGCGTGGTGCGCATCTCCGGCAAGCTGCAGCTGACGCCCGACTTCACCATCACGCCGTCCTTCTTCTTCCAGGACCTGTACACCGGAGACTCGCCCAACTTCTTCGAGGATCTCGGGCTGTACGACCAGAACAAGCAGGTGCGCGAGTTCATCAGCGACAAGATGTACATCCCGAGCGTCACGATCAAGAAAGGGATCTTCAACTTCGCCGAGCTGACCTCGATCACCAGCTTCTTCCAGCGCGACGTGGACCGGCAGGCGGACGGCACCTTCTTCAACAGCACCGCGATCGCGCAGTTCTTCCTCGATCCGGCCTATCCGCAGCACCAGCGGCAGAACGACACCATCCTCGCCAACGTGCCCTCGCCGGTGCTGTTCACCGACCGCTTCAAGACCGTGACGCAGGAGGTGCGGCTGGCCTCTCCGGACGACCAGAGGCTGCGCTGGGTGCTCGGCTTCTTCTACTCGGACCAGAAATGGAGTCACCTCGACTACGAGCCGATCCCGGGGTTCAGCAACGACTTCCAGCAGATCTACGGCTTCAACATCAACGACTCCGTGCTCGGCGAGCCGGGCAACCCCGGCCTGTGGAACAACGACCTGGTCTGGACGGTCTACGACCACAACGACATCACCCAGTACGCGGGCTTCGGGCAGGTGAACTACGACCTGACCCCGCGGCTGCATCTCGGGTTCGGCGAGCGCTACGTGTCTGCGCACGAGACCTTCTCCGAGACCGGCGCCGGCTTCTTCGAGCTCGGCAACGCCGGCACCAACGGGACGCCGTACCAGCAATCCGCCAGCTTCACCGCCCCCACCCCCAAATTCACCGCGACCTACGACCTGGGCCGCGCCGCGACCGTCTACGCGACGATCGCCAAGGGCTTCCGCCTCGGCGGCGCCACCACGCCCAACACCAACATCGCCTGCGTCGAGGGGCTGAACCAGATCGGCTTCCAGAACGCGCCGACCACCTACGGCTCCGACCAGCTCTGGAGCTACGAGGCCGGCTCGAAGGCGCTGCTGTTGCATCGGACGCTGTCGGTCAACGTCGCGGGCTACTACATCGACTGGTCGCGCATCCAGCAGACCATCACGATCCCGATCTGCGGTGGCGCCTTCAACTACAATGTCGGCGACGCGGCGGCCTATGGCGGCGAGGTCGAGACCCGCTACCGCCCGCCGGCGCTCCCCGGCCTGACGCTGGGCATCAATGTCGGCGCGGAACACGCGACGATCACCAGCACGATCAACGCCCAGACCGCCGCGGTCGGCGAGAACGTGCTGTTCACCCCGTCATGGAGTGCGGCGGCGATCGCCGACTACTACCACGATCTCACCCGCGACATCACCGGCTTCATCAAGGCGGACTATGACTGGGTCGGACCATCGAACGGCAGCTTCGTGGTGACCGACCCGAACTACCGCGATCCCGCGTACGGCGTGCTCAACGCCAGCGTCGGCGTCGAGCTGCGCGGCTGGCAGGGCTCGCTCTACGTCCAGAACCTGCTCGACAACAAGACGATCATCCAGCGGCCGATCATCAACTCGGTGGTGCAGAGCTACACGCTGCGTCCGCTGACCATCGGGCTCAACCTGATGAAGCGCTTCTGACGGCGGATCGCCGCGCCGAGGCGCGCCCGGCGGCAGCTTTTCCAAATCCGCATGGCTGAAACCTCAAAATCTCAATGCTCGCGCAGCCATGGCGTGAATATGGTTGTAGAAGGGAAACGTAAGCTGCTGATCTTGCCTTCTTGAACAGACGATCCCTCTCGGGGAACATCGTTACAATGTCTAGTTATAACTCGGTGCAAGACGTCGGCCCGATCTCGGCCTACGGCCAGACGGACCGTTCCCATGGCAGGTCGAGCTACAACACGCTGATCGCCCTGTTCGCCGGGACCGTCCTCGGCAGTGTCGGGACCTTCCTGCTCGAAGCCGCCTACATCGCGGCGATCCGCTAACGCCTGATCGTCTCGGGGCGGATCGGCCTGAGACACGGGTCAGTCGCCGGGACGATGACCTGGGGTTCGTCGGCTCGGTGCGGGTCGATCTCGCGCGGGCCGCGGTGCAGGCTTCAACTCGGTTCAGCCGTGGTCTGAGGGCGTGCGCGGGTTGCCCGCGTGAGCGCCCCTGAGCTTGTCGCACCTCCCGACGACATGATCGGTGCGATGGGAGCCACGGCACCCTCACCTGCCGAATGTTCGGATCGACGACGCCGCCCAGCCGGTCGAGCGCGACCGACGACCCCGCCCCGCTCACCAGGCGACCCCGAGCGAGCGGCGGGTGACGCGTGATCGAGCGGTTACGCGCGGATCACCGGCCGTCGAGACGACGCACCTCGTCGCGACGCTCCGCAAGTATCGAAGTCTGGCCACGGCTCTCGCGATGCGTGCGGCATCTCTCGATCGTGGCCCGGTGGATGCTGCGCGCGGCGGTGAACCCGACGCCGCAGCGTCCCCGGTCAGTCCGATTGATCCTTGGCCGGCAGCGGCGGCATCACGGACAACGTGCTTCGCTCCCACACCTCGTTCGGCTCCGCCGCATCCGGTTGCGCCCAAAGCGTCAGCTTCACCAGCAGGCCCAGCAGCCCTACCAGAGCCAGCTGTTCCACGATCTCCTGAACCACCCTGATTCTCCCGTAGGACGAGTTTGCCGCCGCGCACCGATCGCCCGCCGTCGTGCCCGCAACACGATCCGGCCTCGCTCGCCTGCCCTCAAGTATAACTACGAACGCATCCGCGGTGTAGCGAGCATCGCGCGCTCCGATCACGCTGACCCATCGCCGTGTCATTTACGCCACAGCTTGCGGGCTGCTCACCGGGACGGCTCGCTGCACGGGACGATACTGCCGGAGTCATCGTCTCAGGCACAGCAACAAAGCGAAACACGTCAGCTGCGGTTCATCACGTTCGGACGACCAGAACTGTTACATCGATGCTACAGACCGTGTTGCACCAGCCGTCCTATGCGACAGACGAGGGTGCGCCGTTGCAACACGTTACTTGCCTCGTTTCCAAGTATTCGAAGTCACGACGGCATGGGCAGCATGGGTCCGAGCGAGGTCGCGAACGCGCCCCGGGTTTGCCAGCATCCCGGCCTGCAGGCCTACCGGCCTTGCTTGGGCTTTCCGAAGACCCTGTCCGCCGCTCCGAGGTGATCCTGCTTGCGACGTATCATGGCGTGGGCACGCTCGATCTCGCCTTGCAGTTCCGCGATGTAGGCGTGGAGTTCGGCCACGCCAAGACCGTCGAGCGGAAGAATGTTCAGCCTGCTCCGGGGCCGCTCCGGCAGATCGTCGCTCACATCTTCGCCCGCCCTGGACCGCCGCCTGCGCACATCGCCGGCAGGGCGTGGAAAGTTGCACCGCTCGTCCTCGGCGCCGCGCCGGCTAGGGTCTGGCGCCGTCGGCCTTCAGCCACTCGATGCTCATGCTCTCCATCTGCGCCAGCACGGCGTCGCGGTTGAGCAGGTTCGGGCCGCGCTGCGCGAGCTTCGCGGTCGCGAAGGCGAGCGACATGCGGACCAGCCGCGCCGGATCCGCCTTCTCCCGCATCGCCGCGACCATGCCCGCCACCAGGGCGTCGCCGGCGCCGACGGTGCTGGTCACCTTCAGCTGCGGCGGACGGCCGAGAAGCACGCTGCGTTCGCTGACGAACAGCGCGCCCTCGGCGCCCTGCGACACGATCACCAGCCCGATGCCGCGCCGGCACAGCATCAGCGCCGCCTGCACCATCTCCGCCAGATCGGCGAACGGCTTGCCCGCCCACTCCTCGAGCTCCTGCTGGTTCGGCTTGATCGCCCAGGGCAGCGCATCGGCCGGGGCCGCGAGGGCCTCGCGGAACGGCAGGCCGCTGGTATCCAGCACCACCCGCGCGCCGCGGCTGTTGAGCAGCCCGACGAGGACCCTGTAGCTGGCATCCGGCACCCCGGGCGGCAGGCTCCCGGACAGCACGACGGTGCTGCCCGGCTGCGTCTCCGCGGCCAGCAACGCGCGCAGTTCATCGAGATGCGCCGGCTGCGGCACCAGGCCGGGCAGGTTGATGTCGGTGGTGTCGTCCGTGGTCTCGTCCAGCAGCTTGATGTTGCGCCGGGTCTGGCCGGGCAGGCGAACGAAGCGGTCGATGATGCCCTTGCCGTCGAAGAAGGACTGGAAGGTCGGCGCGTTGATGCGGCCGAGGAAGCCGGTCGCGATGATCGGCGGTTCGTCGGAACGGCGCCAGTCGGACAGGCAGGCCGCGACGTTGACGCCCTTGCCGCCGGCCTGCTGCTCGGCGTGCAGGGCACGATGCACGGTGCCCGGGATCAGCTCCTTGAGATGCACGGTCTGGTCGATCGCCGGATTGAGGGTCACGGTGACGATGGCGGGGGCGGTCATGCTCCGGTCTCCGATCAGGCAGCAGGACGACGCGGCCGCCTGCCGCGATACCCTCGCAGGGCTGCCGACGCACGACCAGCGCTTTCCGCTCCGCTGCCGGGCGCGGTCCGGCGGCGCGATCCTGCCCGTCCGGCCGGGATGCGCCACGGATTCATATCGTGCGGATGTCCCGCGGCGTGGGCAGCGGCGTGCCGTGCTGCGGCGTGAACGGCGCGACCACCGGGCGGGGGGCGCTCCAGCGACCGGAGGGCAGCCCGTCCGAGCTGTCGGAGATGAAGTAGCCGGTGCCGCGCGCGTCGAGGAAGTAGCGCTCGGACGCATCACCGAGGCGAAGGATCGACGTGCCCTCGTAGGAGGCCTCGCCGAGCGGGGCGCCGCCGAGCGGCAGGTAGGCGCCGAGCATGCTGTCCGCGCGGAAGAGCTGCACCTGCTGCGGCGGATTGCACGGCGTCACCGACACGAACCACGCCCGCTCGACCGGGTCGAACAGCAGGAACCCGTCGATGATGTTGGGCGGCAGCCCGGGCAGCCGGCCGAGCAGGGTCCAGGGACCGGCGAGATCCTCGCCCGACGGGGTGAACAGGTAGTACTGCATGCCGGCAAGCCGGTTGTCCGCGGACGGAGGTGTTGGGGAGACGTTGCACAGCAGCACCGGGCGTCCGTCGAGCAGGTAGGGCGAGTTGTCGCGGTTGCGCACGAACTCCGGCGCCCAGCATCGACCGTCCGGCGCGTCCGGGACGGCCTCGCCGACGTCCACCGTCGCCAGGTGCGAGAAGCTGCCCAGCCCGTCGCGGCTGACCGCGAGCGCGAAGGCGGCGGCCGAGGTGCCGCGGCGCCACAGCGTGTGGGCCAGCAGTGCCACGCCGTTCCACGCCGCCATGCTGGGGTCGCGTACGCACACGCCGCGCGGGGGCAGGTAGTGCGACGGCCGGTAGCGGAAGGTCTCGCCGTCGCCCTGCAGCAGCACCAGGTTGTCGTTCGCGCCGCGTTCGTCGTCCCCGTCCGCCTGGAACACCGGCCAGACGAAGTCGCCGCTGCCGGCGGACAGTCCGAGATCGTAGCGCCGACGCAGGTAGTCGATCACGTCGAGGAACTCGGCGTCCGGCAGGTCGGCGCTGAAGCTGATCTTCTCGGCGATGTCGACCGGCGCGAAGTCGGTCAGTCGGTTGCCGTAGAAGCCGCACCCGACGGTCGCGCGCAGGATCGGCTGCGAGGCGACCGCACCCAGCGCCACCGGCTGGCCGCACGGCAGGCCGGACTTGTAGAGCCGCACCGTGTCGCCGTCGTTGCGCACGGCGAAGATGCCCCACGCACCGATGACCGGCTGGCTCTGCGCCCGCACCGCGAAGTCGCGCTGGTCGAGAGGGCTCTCGACCTCCTCGACGGTCGGCCGGACATAGGCCAGACGCCGGTCGAAGTCGCTGGATGCGACCATCGCCTGGAAGTAGTAGGCGCCGAGCGGCACGCCGGCCGGACCGTCGGCGCCGATCAGGTCGTGGAACACCGGCAGGCCGGCCGAGCTGCGGCGCAGCCGGGCCACGATGATCTCGCAGCGCGGCTCGCCGAGATAGGGGTTGTCTAGGAACTGGCCGACGCCGTCGAACGACAGCGCGGGCTCGCCGTTGATCGCCGACACGGCGATGGTCGGCCGGCTCCGCGGGACCGCCTGGGTGAGATGATTGTCCTGGCCGCTGAGATCCCGCCAGACCGAGACCCCGCCATCCGCGTCGACGCCCGGACCGTCGGCGGCGACGCACCATTGCGCCAGCGCGCCGCCTCGCCGCGGCGGCGGCGCCGCGGCCCGCGTGCCGGCCGCGCATCCGGTCACGAGACCGCCGGCGAGCAGGCCGAGCACATCCCGTCTCCTCATCGAAGGTTGCGTCCTCAAGCCCTGCTCTCTCCGCCGCAGGGCGCGCGACCCTGGCGGCCGACGCGATTCGGCGCCGCTCGCCGGACGTCTGGAGACGTTCCCACGCAACAGGCGGTGCGTCGCAGAGTTCCGGGGCGCTGCGCCGCGATCCTGTCCGTCGGCCGTGCCGGGTGACATCGCACCGCACGCATGCTCTGCTCTTCGGCCGGCACGGCGGGAGCGGGGTGAAGGCCGATCCCGTCAGCCGATCCAGGGAGGATGGACGCGCGTGAGCCTGCCCGACCTGCTGCGCCACCGGCTGCGACTGCCGGTGATCGCGTCCCCGCTCTTCATCATCTCCAATCCCGACCTCGTGCTGGCGCAGTGCAAGGCTGGGATCGTCGGCTCCTTCCCGGCGCTGAACGCACGACCGCTCTCGCGCCTCGACGAGTGGCTGGCGCAGATCACCGAGGAGCTGGCGAGGTTCGACCGGGCAAACCCCGACGCCCCGTCGGCGCCGTTCGCGGTCAACCAGATCGTGCACAGGTCGAACCTCCGGCTCGAACAGGACATGGCGCTCTGCGCCAAGTACAAGGTGCCGCTGATCATCACCTCGCTCGGAGCGAGGGCGGACGTCAACGACGCGGTGCACGGCTGGGGCGGCCTGACGCTCCACGACATCATCAACGACCGCTTCGCCAGGAAGGCGGTGGAGAAGGGAGCGGACGGGCTGGGCGCGGTGGCCGCCGGGGCGGGGGGTCACGCCGGGACCCTGTCGCCGTTCGCGCTGGTGCGGGAGATACGCGCCTGGTTCGACGGATGCCTGGTGCTCTCGGGCGCCATCGCCTCGGGATGGTCGATCCTCGCCGCACAGGCGCTCGGCGCCGATCTCGCCTATATCGGCTCGGCCTTCATCCCGACGCTGGAGGCGAACGCCGACCCGGCGCACAAGGCGACGATCGTCGCCAGCGGCGCGTCCGACATCGTCTACACCAACCTGTTCACCGGCGTGCACGGCAACTACCTGCGCTCGTCGATCCAGGCCGCCGGCCTCGACCCCGACAACCTCCCGGCATCGGATCCCTCGCGGATGGATTTCGGGTCGGGCGTGGGCACCGCGAAGGCGTGGAAGGACATCTGGGGATGCGGACAGGGGATCGGCGCGATCGATCGCGTGCTCGGCGCCGCCGCCCTGATCGAACGTTTAGCACTCGAGTACGGCCAGGCTCGCGCCGCCATGACCGACATGCTGGCAGCCGCTCCGCAGCCGGGACGGCGCGGTGCGCCCGCGGCGGCGCGGCAGGCGTCCTGACGGTGGCGGATCTCGTCGAGGTCTCGCTGCACGACGGCGTGCTCTCGATCTGCATCGACCGGCCGGACAAGCGGAACGCGCTCACCGACGCGATGTACGGCGCGATCGCCGACGCGCTGCAACGTGCCGCGGCCGAGGAGGCGGTGCGCTGCGTGCTGATCACGGGCGCCGGCGGCGTGTTCACGGCGGGAAACGACCTCACCGACTTCGTGCGCATCGCGAGCGGCGAGCTGAAGCCGCCCGACCTGCAGGTCGACCGCTTCCTCGACGCCCTGACGCGGTTGGACCGCCCGCTGGTCGCGGCCGTCGACGGGCCCGCGATCGGGGTGGGGACGACGCTGCTGCTGCATTGCGACCTCGTCTACCTGAGCGAGACCGCCACCCTGTCGGCACCCTTCGTCGACCTCGCGCTGGTGCCGGAGGCGGCCTCCAGCCTGCTGCTGGCCGCCCGGATCGGCCACGCGCGCGCCTTCGCGATGTTCGCGCTGGGCGAGAGCCTGTCGGCGGCCGACGCGCTGGCACTCGGACTGGCCAACCGGGTGCTTCCCCCGTCGAAACTTCTGCCGCACGCCCAGGTCGCCGCGCGCGCGCTCGCCGCGAAGGCGCCGGAGGCCGTCCGCGCGACCAAGCGCCTGATGCGCGATCAGGCCGCGGTCGCCGCGCGACTGGCGGTCGAGCGCGAAGTGTTTCACCGCCAGCTCGCGAGCACCGAGGCGCGTGCGGCCTTCGCCGCCTTCATCCAGCGCCGCTCGCCGAGCGTGCAGGGGCGTGCCGAAACGGCCGGTTAGATGCGGGGCTCGACCTTAACCAGCTTTCAACGAGTATCGGCGATGATGCACCGAGAGAGGAAGTGCATCATGTCGGCTTACACCGGTCTCAACGTCATCCCCTTTCCCCGGCGACGGGAGAAGAGCCTGTGCATGCTGCGCGAAGCGGTGTGGACGCTCGAGCGCACCGAGCTGTCGAGGATCGGCGTGATCATGTCCCGCCTGGTCGACGACGCACTCCATGATGCCGAAGAGGAAGAGTTCTACGAGCGGGTCAAGGCCGCCTACGCGCTGTACGAGCGCATCCTCATCGAGGGCGACCGGCTCTCCTGAAGGCACGGCCGCCGGCGCCGGAACCGACGGCGGAACCGGACGATCCACTCAGGGAACTGGATTCCGCGGGGTGGTCGGGTGCCTGCATCGCAGATCGTCTCAGCGGCCGCCACGGGCGATGCCGGGTGCCAGGCCGTCCCGCTCCGGGCTGCGCCGCAGCGGCAGGATGCGGGCGAATTCCGGGTGACCGTCCACGAACTGATGCTTCAGGGCGCCCAGCACGTGCAGCGCCAGCAGCCCGTACAGCACGTAGGCGAGGTAGCTGTGCACCTGGTACCAGACCGTGTGCACGTGCGCCTTGGTGACCGGGTCCAGCGCCATGATCGGCGCGATGCGCGGCCACGGCACCAGGCCGAACAGGCGCAGCGGATGCGCCGCCGCATCCTTGAACGCGGAGTCGTGGATCCATCCCGAGATCGGCAGGCCGAGGATCAGGACGTAGAGCACGAGATGGGCCGCCTGGGCGCCGACCCGCTCGAGCTTCGGATAGGAGCGCGGCAGCGGAGGTGGGCGGTGCGAGAGCCGCCACAGCACGCGCAGCAGCACCAGCCCGAGCACGGTGATGCCGATCGATTTGTGGGTGTCGATGGCCGGCCGCACCAGCGCGTCGGGGAACCAGCCGATCGTCCAGACCAGGACGACGTTGCCGATGATCAGCACGGCGACGAGCCAGTGCAGCAGCATGGCGGTGCGGGTGTATCGCCGAGTGTCCTGATTGACAACGTCCATGGCACCCGCCACTCCCCTCGCGGCCACGCCTCGCCGCGAGCCAGACGATGCCCGACCGGCCGGGCGGTGCAAAGCGCCATGAGGGACCCATGCGAGCCGCGGTGATCGAGCAGGAGCTGGCGCAGATACGGCGGGTCACCTCGCCGCGCTTCGCGGCGCCCTCGACGCCGTTGCGCAGCACCCTGATCCATGGTGCGGCGCTGCTGCTCTGGGTGCTGCTGGTGGCGCGCGCCTGCCACGGCGGCGGCTTGTTCGCCTGGTCCGCCGGCCTCGCCTACATCCTCTACGACACGATGCTGCTCGCCTTCGTGTTCTGGCAGACGCTGACGCTGCTGCGTCCGGCTCCGGCGTACGCGCCGGAGAGCCGGCTGCCGGCAGCCACCATCGTCGTGGCCGCGCACAACGAGGCGGCGAGCCTGCCGGTCACGCTGGCGGCACTGCTCGCCCAGAGCCATCCCGCGCGGACGATCGTGATCGCCGACGACGGCTCGTCCGACGCGACGGCGAGCCTGCTGCAGGAGCGATACGGCCTGACGTCGTCGCCGGGCGCGCTGAGCGAGCCGAGTGCCGCCTATCCCGCCCTGCGCTGGTTGCGCCTGCCGCACGGCGGCAAGGCGCGCGCGCTGAACGTCGCCTGCGCCCTGATCGAGACCGAGCTGGTGCTCACGGTCGATGCCGACACGCTGCTCGAGCCGGAGGCGTTGCGGGCGATGCGCGACGCCTTCGCCGCGGACCCGGCGCTGGTGGCGGCCACGGGGGTGCTGACGCCCGTGTGCGGACCCTCTTCGCAGGGCCGGCTGCTGCAGTGGTTCCAGACCTACGAGTACGTGCGCAACTTCCTGTCGCGCTACGCCTGGATGCGCGTCGGCGGGCTGCTGCTGATCTCGGGCGCGTTCGCCTGCTACCGGCGCCGGGCGCTGCTGGCCGTGGGCGGCTTCGACCCGGACTGCCTGGTCGAGGATTACGAGCTGACCCACCGGCTGCGCGATCATGCCGGACGACGCGGCGAGGTGTGGCACACCGGCGTGATCGGCACCGCCCGCGCGCGCACCGACGCCCCGAGCACCGCCGGCTCCTTCCTGCGGCAGCGGCGCCGCTGGTTCGGCGGCTTCCTGCAGACGCAGCTCTGGTATCGGCACATGGTCGGCAACCCGCGCTACGGCCGCCTCGGCACCGCCATGCTGCCGGTCAAGGCGATCGACACGCTGCAGCCGCTGTACGGGCTGACCGGGGTGGTGCTGCTGTTCGCCTACCTCGTTGCCGGGAGGATCGGCATCGTGCGCCTGATCGCCGACGCGATCGGGGTCAAGATCGTCCTCGACCTCGCCTTCCACCTCTGGTCGCTGCGCGTCTACCGGCGCTGGATCGGCGCCTCGCCCGGCACGCGCCTGCTGCCGGCGATCCTGGCGGCGCTGCTGGAGCCGTTCAGCTTCCAGCTGCTGCGGCACTCCGGCGCGGCACTGGGCTGGATCGCGTTCCTGCGCGGCACGCGATCCTGGGGCGTCCAGGAG
>CAXTNB010000003.1:0-384 GCA_964245385.1 uncultured Acetobacteraceae bacterium
GGCTGACGCTGAGCGCGTGGGTGAGGGCGAGCAGGCCGCCCTTGGAGGCGGCGTAGCTCTCGGTGTCCGGCTCGGACATGTGCGCCCGGGTCGAGCCGATGGTGACGATGCTGCCGGCGCCGCGGCCGCGGACCCGCAGCAGCGGTGCGGCGGCGCGGGCGAGCAGGAACGGTCCGCTCAGGTTGACCGCGATCACGCGGTTCCACTCGGCCAGCGACAGCGCCGGCAGCGGCTTGCGGATCATGATGCCGGCGTTGCAGACCAGGCCGTCGAGCCGGCCGACGCAGGCGTCCACCCGTCGCAGCGCCGCCTCGACGTCCGCCTCGTGGGCCGCGTCGCCGCCGATGGTGTGCAGCCCTACCACCCTGCCGCAGTCCTGCGCCC
>CAXTNB010000003.1:394-3376 GCA_964245385.1 uncultured Acetobacteraceae bacterium
CTGTCGAGATGGTCGGCGATCTGCTCGAGCGGCAGCGCGTCGAGCTTCGCCGCGTCCAGGTCCAGGGCGAACACGGTCCAGCCATCGCCCAGCAGGCGCCGCGCGATGCCGCGGCCGATGCCCTGGGCGGCGCCGGTGACCAGGACGCTCCTCGACGTGTCCCGCGTCGATGCCGGTTCCTCCATCGGCTCGTCCTTCCTCCACGTGCGGGCAACGCGGCGGGCCGACGTCGGATGCGAGCTTGCCGGGCCGCGGCCGGGCGGGGAAGATCGCCGCGACAGGAGATCGCCATGTTCCCGATGCCCGCCCTGCATCGCCGATGCCATCGTCGATCCCCCGGGGCACCGGCGATGCTGCTCTGCGTGGCCGCCTGGGCGGCGGGCGTGCCGGGACGCTGCCTGGCCCAGAGCACGCCCGCCCAGAGCACGCCGGCCGCGCCGCCGTCGGTCGCGACGCCGCATGCGGCCGCCTCGCCGCCGGCGGTGCAACCGATCCCGCTCAAGCCCGCCGCCGCGCCGGAGCGGCCGCAGCAGAGGTCCGACAAGGGACCCGCCAAGCCGACGCCGAAGCTCGGGCCCGGCGTCAACGATGCCGGCCACGCCGCCAACATGCTGCGCACGACCAAGCTGTCGCTGATCAGCCTGATCGATCGCCGCGTGATCGGCAGGGAGAAGCGCGAGATCGGCCACGTCATCGACGTGCTGGTCGATGCCAAGGGGCAGCCGGCGGCGCTGGTGGTCGATGTCGGCGGCTTCATGGGAATGGGCAACCGCCGCATCGCCATCGCCTGGGAACGCTTCGTCCTGGCGGGACGCAAGGCCGCCGACGCGCTGCAGCTTCCGCTGACCGACGCGCAGGTGCAGGCGGCGCCGGCCTACGACGGCTCGGAAGGCGTGACGGTGGTGCGGGACGCGGTCGAACCGGCAGCAGGCAGATCGTCGGCCTCGTCCGGTTCCAGCCGCGTCGATCTCGGCCTGGGTCCGGCCGAATCCGGAGATGCCGCATCGGCATCCGATCCGCTCAATCCGGACTGAGCATACCGAGGTGCGCCTCGTCTCCTTTCGGATGAACAGCCAGCAGGGCCTGGACTGGCTCAACTTCTTCGTCGCCAACCTGCAGACGGCGTTCGGCCCCTTCATCGCGGTCTACCTCACCGGCGAGCACTGGACGCAGGGCGAGATCGGCCTGGCGCTCACGGCGGGGTCGATCACCGCGATGGTCAGTCAGGTCCCCGCCGGAGCCGCGGTCGACGCGCTCGCCAACAAGCATCTCGCGGCACTGCTGGCGATGATCGCGGTGATCGCCTCCTGCCTGCTGCTGGTGCTGTTTCCGCAGCGACTGCCGGTCATGGCGGCGGAGATCCTGCACGGCTTCGCGAGCTGCATGCTCAACCCGGCGATCGCGGCGATCACGCTGGGCATGGTCGCGGCCCGGCTCGCGCAGGGCGCCCAGCCGGGCGAGCTCGGCCGCAGGCTCGGACGCAATTCCAGCTTCGCCGCGATCGGCAACGCGGTCGCGGCGGGATTGATGGGCGGCGTCGGCTGGCTGGTCTCGGCCCGCGCGACCTTCTTCCTCGGCGCGCTGCTCGCGGTGCCGGGCATGCTCGCCTTGCGCGCCATCGAGCGCCCGAAGACCGTGCTGGACGACGCCGCCGCGGCCGCCGATCCCGATGACGAGGCCGCGAGCGGCGCGGCTCCGGCGACCGCCTCCGCAGGGGCCAGGGAAGGAGCGGGCAGCGCCGTAGCGGGCGGCGCCTCGCACGGCATCATGATCCTGCTGCGCGACCGCCGCCTGTTCACGTTCGCGATCTGCACCGCCCTGTTCCACCTGTCCAACGCGGCGATGCTGCCGCTGGTCGCCGGCGAGATCACCAAGGAGGCGGCGGGGCAGGCCGAGCTGATCATCGCCGCCTGCATCCTCGCACCGCAGCTGATCGGGGCGGCGATGTCGCCGCGCATCGGCCAGCTCGCCGAGACCATCGGGCGGCGTCCGGTGCTGCTGGTCGGGTTCGCCGCCCTGCCGCTGCGCGGGCTGCTGCTGGCCACCACCAGCAACCCGTGGCTGACCGTGCTGTTCCAGCTGCTGGACGGCGTCAGCTCGGCCACCTTCGGCGTGATGCTGCCGCTGATCGCGGCCGACCTGACCCGTGGCACCGGGCGCTTCAACCTGTGCATGGGGTTCTTCGGCCTGGCGATGGGGGTCGGCGCCAGCTTCAGCACCACGTTGGCGGGCTTCGTCGCCGACCGGTCGGTGTCGCTGAGCTTCCTGATCCTGGCGTCGGCGGGCGCGATCTGCGTGCTGATGGTCTGGCTGCTGTTCGGCGACACCACGCCGCGTCGCAGGCAGGTCAGGGCGCTGCTCTGGCCGCGCCGGGCGAAGCGCGCGGAGGCGCCGGCCCCGACGCCGCAGGCGCCGCCGATCTGAGCCGCGCCTCCGGGCGCTCAGGCCTCGCTCAGCCAGGACGGCACCGGCAGCTCCTTGCTGCGCAGGAACTCCGCGTTGAACAGCTTCGACTGATAGCGCGCGCCGCTGTCGCACAGGATGGTGACCACGGTATGTCCGGGCCCCAGGCCGCGTGCCACGCGGATCGCGGCGGCGACGTTGATGCCGGCCGAGCCGCCGATGGAGAGGCCCTCGTGCTGCAGCAGGTCGAACACCTGCTCGAGCGCGTCGGCGTCGGTGATGCGCATCGCGTCGTGGATCGTCACCCCCTCGAGGTTGCCGGGCACCCGGGACTGCCCGATCCCCTCGGTGATCGAGCTGCCGCTGACGCTCAGGTCGTTCGACTTCACCCAGCCGTACAGGCCGGAACCCTCCGGGTCCGCCAGCACGATCTGCGGCGGCTCGCGGCCGGCGCGCGCGGCCAGCCTGTGCAGCCCGAGCGAGACGCCGGCGAGCGTGCCGCCGGTGCCGCAGGAGCAGGTGAAGGCGTCGATGCGGCCGTCGGTCTGACGCCCGATCTCCTCGGCGGTGGTGCGGCGG
>CAXTNB010000003.1:3386-7521 GCA_964245385.1 uncultured Acetobacteraceae bacterium
CGCGGTTGGCCAGGTTGTCGAACTGGTTGGCCCAGACCGAGCCGGTCTCCTCGGCCAGCCGTCGCGACAGGTGCACGTAGTTGCCGGGATCGCGGAACGGCTTGGCCGGCACCAGCCGCAGGTCGGCGCCGATCATGCGCAGGAAGTCGATCTTCTCGCGGCTCTGCGTGTCCGGCATGACGATGACGCTGCGGTAGCCGCGCGCATTCGCGACCAGCGTCAACCCGATCCCGGTATTGCCGGCGGTGCCCTCGACGACGGTGCCGCCGGGCTCCAGGCTGCCGTCGGCTTCCGCCGCCTCGATGATCGCCAGTGCCGCGCGGTCCTTGACCGAGCCGCCCGGGTTCATGAATTCCGCCTTGCCCAGGATCTCGCAGCCGGTCGCGGCGGACGCGCGCGCGAGGCGGATCAGCGGCGTGTTGCCGATCGCGGACAGCATGTCGGGGCAGGGCACCGGCCAGGTCCGTGCGTTGGACGGAACGGAGTTTGTGCTTTCGACCATCGGGAGCCACCTTTGCCTCGAAGCATGGGAGTACACGAGATGGTTGAGGACGTCGCCCCGCAACAGACCTGGCAGGCGCTCGCGGACAATCCGGACGCGCAGCTCGTCGACGTGCGCACGGATGCGGAGTGGACCTATGTCGGACTGCCGGAACTCGCCGACCTGAACAAGCGCGTGCTGCTGATCCCCTGGCAGGCGTTCCCCACCGGCGAGGTGAACCGGCAGTTCCTGCCGCAGCTCGGCGCTCGCGGCCTGACCCCGGCGCACGACATCTATTTCATCTGTCGCAGCGGCGCGCGCAGCCTGTCGGCGGCGGAAGCCGCGCGCGCGGCCGGCTACGATCGCGTCTACAACGTCGCCGACGGCTTCGAGGGGCCGCCGGACGATCAAGGCCATCGCGGCACCGTGGCCGGCTGGAAGGCGAGCGGATTGCCGTGGCGTCAGCGCTGACCGCGCCTCACTCGTCGGCGGCCGGCTCGACGTCCGCGTCGTAGAGCACCTGCAGCACCGTGCACCATCCGTAGCGCGTGTCGAGCAGGTCGCCGTTCTGATCCACCAGCAGTCCGGTCGGGGCGATCGGCACGTGCGTCAGGGTCACGGCATCGTCGACGTTGCCGCCGATGATGCTGAGCCGGTTCGGCTGCCGCGACACCACCAGGCCGCAATGGGCAGGGAACAGGTCGCGCGTCGGCAGGTTGTGGAAGCGGATCACGCGACTGGAGCCGCGTCCGGCGCAGAGCAGGTCGCCCAGGGCGGGGACGTAGTGCGCCGGATCCTGCGCCCGCAGGCCGGGCGCTACTCCCGACGCGGCGGCGTCGATGTAGGTGGCGTGGTTCGGCGCGTAGGGAAATCGCGTGCCGGCGCCGGCGACCCGCATGACGTAGGAGATGAACGCCGCCGACCAGGCGTAGCGTCCGTCTTGGGCGAAGTCGAACGGACGTCCGTCGCTGCCGTGCTTGCCGGTCCAGTCCACCTCGTTCTCGTAGGGATCCTGTCCGATCCACCAGTACTCGCCGACGCGCTCCCACAGGCCGGGCAGTCGTTCCGGCTTGACGCTGCTCGCGGCAGCGTCGGGACGCTGTTCGGGATCGTCGTCATCGACCGGTTCGCCGAACAGTCGCCACTCGCGCAGCGCGATCGCCACCGCGTCGGTGCGGCTGAACGGCTCGAAGCGGCGGGTGACGAAGGCCGGCACGTGTTCGTCAGGGCCGACCGGACCTTGCGCGTTGCGATACTGCGCGACCGGCGTCTGACCGGGCGCCGCCTGCGGACCGCTCTGCGCGCAGCCGCCCGGCAGCATGGCCGCCAGCAGCAGCGCGACGCCGGCGCGGGATCCGGAGCCGCTGCCGACCGGTGCCGGACGACGGGCGGTGCCGCGTCGGCGCCACGCGTTCATGCCCTCTCCGGGAACAGCCTCGCGAGCCCCGCGGCACTGGCATCGCAACGGCCGCGCTCGGTGATGAGACCGCTGACCAGCCGCGCCGGCGTCACGTCGAAGGCCGGGTTCGCCACCCCGCTGCCGTCCGGCGTGACCTGCACGGTGGCGAGGCCGCCATCCTGCGTGCGCCCGGTCATGTGCGTGACCTCGACGGCGTCGCGCTGTTCGATCTCGATTTCGCGGACGCCGTCGCGCGTCCGCCAGTCGATCGTCGTCGAGGGCAGCGCCACCCAGAACGGCACCCGGTTGTCGTGCGCCGCGAGCGCCTTGAGATAGGTGCCGATCTTGTTGGCGACGTCGCCGTTGCGCGTCACGCGGTCGGTGCCGACGATCACCAGATCGACCGCTTCGTGCTGCATCAGGTGGCCGCCGGCATTGTCGGGCACCACCGTGTGCGCCACGCCGTGCCGTCCCAGCTCCCAGGCGGTGAGTGCCGCACCCTGGTTGCGCGGCCGGGTCTCGTCGACCCAGACATGCACGTCGAGACCCTGGTCGTGCGCCATGTAGATCGGCGCCAGCGCCGTGCCCCAGTCCACCGCAGCGAGCCAGCCCGCGTTGCAGTGGGTCAGCACGTTCACGCGCTGGCTGCCGACGGCCGACGCGGAGCCGGTCTTGCGAGACGCCACCTCCTCGATCAGCGTCAGGCCGTGCCGTCCGATCGCTTCGTTCTGTGCCGCGTCCTCGTCGCAGATCCTCCCGGCCTCATCGTAGGCGACGCGCACGCGTTCGGCGGGAGACGTGTTGCGCAGCCGCGTCAGCATGCGATCGATCGCCCAGCGCAGGTTGACCGCGGTCGGCCGCGTACGCGCCAGGCTCTCCGCATGCCGCTCCATCGCCTCGCTGCCGCTGTCTTCGCGCAGCGCCAGGGCCAGCCCATACGCCGCGACCGCACCGATCAGCGGCGCCCCGCGCACCTGCATGGTGGCGATCGCGGCCGCGACCTGACGCCAGGTCGCGAGCGTGATCACTTCGAGCGACCAGGGCAGCTTGGTCTGATCGAAGATGCGAACCGACCACCCATCTTCCGGATCCACCCATACGCTTCGGTAGGCGACGCCATCGATCTTCATGTGGTTCCTCGGGCTGCGGTGGATGCTCAGCCGGTGGTGTCGTCGCGATGCTCTCCGATCAGGCCGAGCTTGAGCATCACGCCGACGGTCGCACCCTTCACCGGACGCAGCAGGAGCATCGCGATCATCACCGTCAGCGGCAGGAAGAACGCGATCATCGCCCAGATCGGCAGGGCGGTCTGCTGGTCGGTGACGACGACCGCGGCGATGATCAGGTGCGCGGTGATGAAGATCGTGAAGTAGGGCGGCGCATCGTCCGCGCGCACCAGCCCGAGCGGCGCGGCGCACGATGCGCAGCGCGCGACCAGCCGGAGGTAGCCGCCATAGAGCCTTCCCTGCCCGCAGACCGGGCAGTGTCCGCCGCAGCCGCGGACCATCATCAGCGGCAGCCCCGGCAAATCCTGCCGCGCCAGCCAGGCGCGGGCAGCATCATCACCGGCGGCCGTGCTGGCCTCCTCGCGCGCGCCGACGTCGGGCCGGCCGATCAGTCCATCGAGTTTGGCCATGTCCGCTGCCCTCACGATGCTGTCCGCAGATGCTGGCTGTCCGGCATCAGCGAGTATGTCATTCCCGCCGGACGCGCAATCAAGGCCGCGGCCGCCGAAGCCGCGGGCCGGGCCGCAGCCGGCGTCACGATCACCCGGCGTCGGGCCAAAACGCGAATCCCCTTACGCCCGCTTCATCGCTGCGCTTCGGCGGGCCGGTTCGCGCGCCCGGATCGGCCGCCGGCGACGCCTCAGCCCCAGCAGACTGTGCCGGAACTTTCCTGTAACGGTTGCTTTTGATTGACAGGAGCGGAGCGAGCGAGGAATAGCTTTGGCTCGTCATGTGCCTGGAGCCGCGATTCGCGGAAACATCCCGCTTCAGCGGGTCGAAGAAGTGGCCCTTGAGCATCTTCCATCGAGTGCAATCGCCGGCATCTATGAGCAAATCGTCATCGCGGCCGCATCACGGACTGCAGGTCAATCCAGGGAGAGCTACACCATGAGCAGTGAGAACGACAAGACGCCGGGGCGCCGGGCTCGCGCCATGGCTGTGCGGGCAGGCGGCCGTCGGACGGCCGCGCCGACCGGACGCAGCACCACCGCGCGCACCATGCGTACCGCCAAGAGCCCATCGTCCCGC
>CAXTNB010000003.1:7531-8975 GCA_964245385.1 uncultured Acetobacteraceae bacterium
GACCCGCGCCAAGAGCGCTCCCGCGCGCAGCACCGCCACCAGCCGCGCCAGTGCCGCCCGCAAGGCTCCGGCACGCAAGGCGTCGACCAAGTCCGCCGCGCCTGCCGCTGGTCGCGGCCGCACCACGGCGGCGAAGTCGACGACGCGGTCCTCGACCCGCGTCGCGAAAGCTTCGGCGACGAAGCGCGCGGCGCCCGCCGGTCGCACCGCGAGCACCGGCCGCAAGACCGCCGCCAAGAGCACGGCGTCGCGCAGCACCCGCACCGGCAAGTCCGCCGTCACCGCACGCACCGCTCGTTCCACCGGTGCTGCCAGTGCGACCGCGGCGAAATCAACCACGCGAAAGGCCACCAAGCCCGCGACCACCGGCAAGACCGCGGCGCGCAACGGCAAGATGTCGCGAAGCGATGCGGCGGTCGCCCTGCGGCGCTCGCCGAGTACTGGAACCCGGAAGAAGGCGTCGGAGACCATGCGCGAGGCGTCACCGGTAGCGCGTCGCAAGCGGGAGCGTGCTCCGGCCCAGCCCGCGCCGGAAAACCTGGAACATGTGGTCGCTCAGGAGGAGGGCGAAGGCGGGGCGCACGGCGAGACGGGAAGCGTCGAGTGACGCTGATCTGAGATCGCTCGGATCGTCACCCAGGCGCCGAAGCGAGGAGGCACCCGGGTGACGATGTCGGGGCTGCACGAGACCGGCTCATGCAGCCCCTGGCGTCTCTCGGAGCATGTCGGGGATCAAGCCGTGCATCTCCACGGCCATCGACGCCATGCGGGGCGTCCCAGTCTGAAGAACCCGTCGAACGCTGCGAGCGTTTCGCGACGCCTCGGCCTCTTCGGCGCAGGTCCTGGCTTGGCGTCGTCGAGGCTCCCAGTGGACCTCAACCCTACGCACGCGAACTCAGCGCGAAGGCGCTGTCGGTCGCCCGCCCGGCATAACCGCCGTGCGAGCCGTAACGTCCGCAGGGCCGGCTCTGCCGGGCCGCATGGGCGAGCAGGGACATGACGTGGTGTTGCGCCCGCATCGCCCGTTCCAGCAGGCGCTTGTTCTCGGCTGCGGCATCTCGAAGCCGTCGGGCGAGGGCACGCATCGTCGCATCCGCATCCTCCCTCCGGACGTTCTCCCGAGCGAGCGACTCGAACGCGGCAAGCGCGGCTCGCTTGGCGTCCAGCAGCACCGTCGCTGCCGGTAGGTCAAGCTGACGCAGAGCGACGTTCTCCTGCTCCAGGACGTCGAGGAGGCGCGTCGCCGCCTCATGGCAGAGGCTCATCCCCGCTTCTCCTGCATCTTCAGCATCTGATCATAGACCGGTGCGGCCAGACCGATCCCGCCACGTTGTTCGATCTCCTTGGCCATCTCCGTGATCAACATCGGCCGGAAGGTCTGTTCGCCGGCGCCGCCACCGAACAGGCCCTGCGAGGTGTCCACGGTCGAGAACATCGGCTGCAG
>CAXTNB010000003.1:8985-24792 GCA_964245385.1 uncultured Acetobacteraceae bacterium
GGCTCGGCCGCTGCCGCACCGGTGATCGATTGGGTCGTCGTCACCGCACCACCAGGGCCGCATGCAAGGCTCCAGCAGCCTTGATCGTCTGCAGGATGCTGATCATGTCGCGCGGCCCCACCCCGAGCGCGTTCAGGCCACTCACCAGATCACGCAGGCTAGGTCCGTCCCTCAGGATACCGAGGCGCTTGCCGGCGCCGGTGTCCACCTGCACCGAGGTGCGCGGCAATATGGCGGTCTGCCCCTTCGAGAACGGGTTCGGCTGTGAGGCCTGAGGCGTCTCGGCGACCTGGATCGTGAGGTTGCCCTGCGCGATGGCCACCGTGCTGATGCGCACGTTGTCCCCCATCACGATCGTGCCGCTCGCCTCGTCGACCACCACGATCGCCGGCGAGTCTGGCTGCACCATGAGATCCTCGATCTGCGAAAGCGTCTCGACGACATCATGGCCGGCCAGCGAGAGCGCGACCGTGCGCGGGTCGGTGGCCCGCGCCACACCGCCTCCGATGGTCTGGTTGATCACGGACGAGATCCGCTCCGCGGTCGTCAGGTCCGGGTTGCGCAGCGAGAGACGCAGCTCGCTCTTTACGCTCAGGTCCAGCGGTACCTCTCGTTCGACGGTGGCACCGTTCGCCATGTGGGCGCTGGTCGGGATGTTGCGCGTGATCGAAGCCGCTGCCCCACGCGCCGAGAAGGCGCTGGACACCATCTGCCCCTGGGCGACCGCGTAGACCTCGCCATCGGCAGCCATCAGCGGCGTCACGAGCAGCGTCCCGCCCGACAGGTCGGTCGCATCGCCCGCCGCCGAGATCGTGATATCGATCCGACTGCCGCCATGCACGAAAGCCGGAAGGTCGGCCGTGACCATGACCGCGGCGATGTCCTTGGTCTGCAGCTTCGATTCCTGATCTCGTATGTTGACCCCCAACCGTTCCAGCATGCTGATCATCGACTCCCGGGTGAAGACGGAGTTGTTCAGCCGATCTCCGGTACCGTTCAGCCCGACGACCAGGCCGTAGCCGATAAGCTGGTTGCTCCGGATACCCTCAACATCGGCGATATCCTTGATCCGCACCTGCTCGGCATAGGCCGGCAAGGAGATCAACAGGCTCAGCAGGGCGATCAGCAGCCGGAACGTGCGCATGGAGTCCTGTGTCAGTGGTCAAACCAGCCACTCCTCATCCTATCCCTTCAATTACGAACAAATTATCAACGACAAGATCGGATCCGTAATGATAAGCAGCTGTCGGATCCGGCTGTCGCTCTAGCCTCGAGGATGTTGATGCCCATCATCGCCCCTGGCGCCGTCCTGCCTTCGAGGGAGCCATCATTTTCCCCTCGTGGATCGGCCGCCGCCGATACCGGCTTCAGGGTTCCGGCGCCGTCGGACGCCGCCGATCAGGCGACAGTGGGTCAGGCTCGCGCCGCGTTCTCGACGACCGCGACCAGTGCCATGCTGGCGCTTCAGGAACAGACCGGATCCGGAAGCGGTTGCGGATCGGAATCGACGGACGGCGAGGCGCGGCGCCACTGCCAGGAGATCCTGGATGCCCTGGCTGCTCTGCAGAGGGCGTTGCTCACCTCCGCCGGCTCTGCGGAAAGTCTCACTCGCCTGGCTGCCCTCGCGGAGGTGGATCTCACGACACATGACCCGACGCTTGCCCGTGTCCTGAGCTCCATCCGCCTCCGTGCGCGGCTGGAGATCCTGCGCCGGGCTGGTCGCCCACAAGACGCATCAGCGGCCGCCGCCGCCGGGGTTCCTGTGACCGGCCGGTGACGAGTGGTCAAATGCTCTTGGCGCCGGAAGCCCCTGTAGCTATAAGCCGCGCAATTCTGAAAGCCGGTCGCCGGTCTCGAACTGGCAGGCATCACTCGGGTGAAGGGGCGTTCGAGGGTCCCTCCCTTCGGCGGCATCTTTTTAGGATCGGCGACGATGATCACCTTACCTGCCGACTACCGCCCGTCCGACAACGAGGAGTTCATGAACCCGGTCCAGGTCGAGTATTTCCGTCTCAAGCTCACGAGGTGGCGGGCGGATCTTCTCAAGGAGGCTGATGGAACCCTCGCCAGCCTGTCGGAGGGCGGCATCCATGAGGCGGACATCACGGACAGGGCGACCGTGGAGACGGATCGGGCGCTGGAACTGCGGACCCGCGATCGAGCTCGCAAGTTGATCGCCAAGATCGGCTTGGCGCTGCTCCGAATAGAGAACGGGACCTATGGTTATTGCGAGGAGACTGGTGAGCCGATCGGCCTGAAGCGGCTTGAAGCCCGACCGATCGCCACCCTGTCGATCGAGGCCCAGGAGCGTCATGAACGAATGGAGAAGGTCCATCGCGACGACTGAGCGGACGTCGCTCAGAACGGAAGCACGATGTCCATCAGCTGCTGTCCATAGCGGGGCGTCTGTAGATCAGTGAGCTGACCACGTCCGCCGTAGGAGATCCGTGCCTCGGCCATCCGATCGTGCGTGATGGTGTTGTCGCCGGTGATGTCCTGCGGACGCACGATGCCGGTGACCTGCAGGACCCGGAGTTCGCTGTTCGCCCGAACCTCCTGCCGTGCCGCCACCACCAGATTTCCATTCGGTAGCACCTGCGTAACGATCCCGGCGAGCCGCAAAGTCATGGTCTCGGTGCGGGCAATCTTCCCGGTGGAAATGTTGCTGTTGTTACTGTTGGTACTCAGCGAGTTGGACCCGGTCACCGCTGACACGAACTTTCCCTTCAGCCCGAAGAGGTTCGGGATGCCCATCGACTCCGCCCCGGTGCGGCTCGCGGTGGTGTTATTCTCGAAATCTGCATTGTCCGTGATGTTCACGAGCACGGTCAGCAGATCTCCCACCTGGGCCGCTCTCTGGTCTCGGAAGAAGGCACGACTTCCGGGGCGCCAGAGACTCGCCAGCTCGGTGGGTTGCGGTTGCACCGGCGGCATCGGCATCGTGACCGGTCGATAGTCCTTCGCTGCGGTCGGATCAGCGATCTGAGTCATGGTCGGCGGCCGTCCGATGTCGGAAAGCCGATCAAGCGTCCCGCACCCGGACAGGAGTATCGTAGCGGGCAGCAGGATCCCCCATCTGGAACGTCTCATGGTGCCATCTCATGCTGCTTCGAGATTTGGGTCATCGCGGCCATGCTATAGACGGGAGGAAGTCCGGATCCCTGCGTCGCCAAGATGACCGGAGTGCTCGCCGGGTCGACCTGTACGGTGCCCGTTCCCGTCACTCGAGCGACCAGGACGGCGCGCGAAACGGGATTGAGAACGTGGATACGGTCATCCAGACCGCCGTCCTCGATCGCTACCCCTTTGGCCACCAGGACCAAGCCGGTATCTTCTAGCCGCAGCAGCACGGACATGCCGCGCGAGACCAAGGAAGGACGGCTGAGCTCTTCGAGTGACAACGAGTTGCCGACCATCATCTGATGTCGCAATGCGAGGCCGATCGCCGCGTCCGCGGTCAGGAGCGTTCGATCGTTGATCATGGCCTTGCGCACGCGTCGGACCTGCAGGTCAGCTGGCGTGATCACGCTGCCGGCGTTCATATTGTGCGCCAGTACCGGGATCTGAGCCATCTCCTGGATGGTTCCTGAGACTTGCACTGGCACCGGATCGCCTCCGGGCATCTCGAACAGCAGATCAGCAGAGAACCGGCCGCTGCTGCGATCATAGTTGAGAGACTCGACGCTCGGCTGGCCCGAGGCCTCTGCGGGAAGTGCCAGGGTGACATAGCTGCTCAAGCTTACGTCGCTACCTTCGGATGCTCCCGCAGCGACGAGAGCCGAGCGAAGCACTGGAACCAGGTCATCTCGGCTGATCGAACGAGCCTTGCGCTCCAGCACGACCCGAGCAGGAGCTGGACCGGGCTGCCAATCGACTCCGAATTGCTCTGCGATCGCCGCGAGCTGGGGCTGCTCGACGACGATACGGCGACCCGGTGCCGGTGCAGAGCCGATATCGCAATCCTGACCCGCTTCGAGACCGGAGAACAGGTCGGACAGCTTCACGGTGTCCGACCTGACGGTCATCGACTGGCGTGGCTGTGCTGCCGACGCGGCGCCGGGCCACGCCGGCACGCTCGAGCTGAGCGCCGTGAGGAACGCGAAGATGATCTTCGGCTTGCTGGTCATTTCAGGTTGGTCAATGTCTGCAGGAGATCATCTGACGCCGTGATGACCTTGCTGTTCATCTCATAGGCGCGCTGGGCGGTGATGAGATCGGTCATCTCCGTGACCACGTTGACGTTGGAACTCTCGACGAAGCCTTGCATGACGCTGCCAAAGCCGGCGGCATTCGGCGCGCCGGTGGTCGGAGTACCCGATGCCGTCGTCTGCAGAAACAGGTTGTCGCCTTGAGCATCGAGACCTGCTTCGTTGGGAAAAACTGCCAGCTGCAGCTGTCCGACAGTCTGAGCCGCGGTCTGGCCGGCGACCGTGGCCTGCACCTGCCCGGAGGTGTTGATGGTGATGCTCTGCGCGTTCGCCGGGACTGTGATGCCTGGTGCCACCGCGTAGCCATCCGAAGTTACGATCGTCCCGTCAGCTCCCAGCGCGAAGGTGCCGTCGCGTGTATAGGCCGTATCTCCCGACGGCAACGTCACCTGGAAGTAGCCACTGCCCTGGATCGCAAGATCCAGGCTGTTGCTGGTCTGCGTCAGACTGCCCTGCTCACTGATCCGGTAGATCGCGGCCGTCTTGACGCCCAGTCCTACCTGCGCTCCGGAGGGAACGACCGAACCACTGTCGGAGCTATTGGAGCCAACCCGACGGAGGTTCTGGTAGATCAGGTCCTGGAACTCGGCGCGACGACGCTTGTACCCGGTCGTCGTCATGTTGGCGATGTTGTTCGAGATGACCTCGACGTTGGTTTGCTGTGCCTGCATCCCGGTGCCGGCGATGTCGAGTGCGCGCATGATCTTCTCCTGCTAATGGACGCGACCGCGACCTGGATCAGCTCTGCTGCTGAACGATCTTGTCGATCGCGCTCTGCTGACGGTCGGCCTCACTCGATACAAATTGCGAAACGAATTGAAATTCACGTTCGGTCTGCATCATCTGGGTCAGCTCCGTGATCGGCTGTACATTGCTCTCTTCTAGAGAGCCTTGAACAACGTGCGGCTTGATCGCCGGCTGCGGAGCAATGTTACTGCGAAACAGCTTGCCCCCCTCGGGGAACAGCTGATTGGTGTCACCGACGTCGACCACACCCACCTGAGCGATACGCCCGGTCTCGGCGCTGATGGTTCCGTCGGCGGCGACCTGGATATGGCTGTCTCCGGCGGGTAGCTGGATCGGGCTGCCGTCCGTGTCGAGCAGGGCATTGCCCGACGAGTCGGCGACGGTCCCGTCCGCGAGGAGCCCGAACCGTCCGGAACGCGTCAGGCGGACGCCATTCGCCGTCTGTACGGAGAAGAAGCCATTGCTGCCGAGCGCCAGATCGAGGGGATTACCGGTCTGGGTGAGGGTACCCGCGGAGTGGTCTCGGTAGGTCGCACGGTCCTGGGCAAAGGACAGTGTCTTGCCTCCCGGCGCGACGTTGGCATCCTTCTGCTTGACCAGGAAGTCGCTAAACAGGACCCGCTCGGCCTTGTAGCCGACCGTGTTCGCGTTGGCGATGTTGCCGGCGATCACGTCCATCGTGCGCTGCTGTGCCTCGAGTTTGGACAGCGCGATATAGGTCGGGTTTTCCATGTCTGATCCCCTCGATCGGGAGATCATCCACCACGAAAGCTACCAATTGGTTACTAGAGCCTAGATCTCGGGGTCTCGCGGCCGATCGCGCACGGTCATCACTCCTTAACCTCTTCGTGGCACGGTCCATTCGACCGTCAGAATGACGGGCCGGATCGCTACCAGCACGTGTTGGGGAACGCCTTGATGAGCACCGAAGTGGCGATGACTGAGGGAGAGGAGGAGAACACCCGGAAGTCGTTCATCAATCGGAAGCTCATCCTGCTCGCAGCCCCTTTGCTGCTGGGTGTGATTACATGCGGTCTCTGGTTCAGCGGAGTGTTGCCGACCAAGTTGAGCACCGTTCTGCAGGACCGGCGGGAGACCGTGGCCGAGACGTCAACCCTGATCGACGTTCCTGACATCGTGACGAACCTGGACTCCGGCAACCGCCGTGCCGTCTTCATCAAATTGAAGGCACGGATCGAAATTCCTCATAAGGCAGACCAACTTCTCATCTCCGCCAACATGCCGCAGATTCTGGACGCGTTTCACACCTACTTGCGGAGCATGCGTCCGGAAGAGCTGCATGGCGGTGAAGGAACATACCGGTTGCGCGAAGCACTGATGAGCCGGATCGACGCGATAGCGGCTCCCGTGCAAGTGACCGATGTTCTTTTCGTCGAGATGCTCATCCAATGAGCGGCTCCGATGACGACATGGCCGCTGCCTGGGCCGCGGGGCTCGACGAGGAGGTGCCCGACGCGCAGCCCTCCGCCGCGGAGCCGGCCGAAGTCGCGAGGATCCTGAACCAGGCGGAGATCGACTCGCTCCTGGGATTCGATGAAGTCGGCGGCGAAGACGGGCCGGAAAGCGGCATCGAGCGCATCATCAGCTCCGGCTTGGTCTCCTATGAGCGCCTGCCGATGTTGGAGATCGTGTTCGACCGCCTGGTTCGGATCATGTCCACGAGCTTGAGAAACTTTACCAGCGACAACGTCGAAGTCTCGATCGACAACGTAGTTTCTCTACGCTTCGGCGACTATCTGAATTCGGTCCCCCTTCCGGCCATGTTCGCCGTGTTCAAGGCTGAGGAGTGGGAGAATTACGGGCTCATGGTAATCGACTCCGCGATGATCTACTCGATCGTCGATGTACTTCTTGGTGGACGTCGGGGTACCGCTGCGATGCGCATCGAGGGACGTCCCTATACGACCATAGAGCGGATGTTGGTCGAGCGCCTGATCCGCGTCGTGTTGGCGGATCTCTCAGCGAGCTTCGATCCGCTTTGCTCCATCAGCTTCCGGTTCGAGCGCCTCGAGGTCAACTCGCGCTTCGCCGCCATCTCCAGGCTCTCCAATGCCGCGGTGCTTGCAAAGCTGCACGTCGATATGGAGGATCGTGGCGGGCGCATGGAGTTGCTGCTGCCGTACGCGACACTCGAGCCGGTGCGCGAACTCCTGTTGCAGCAGTTCATGGGCGAGAAATTCGGACGAGACTCCATCTGGGAGACACATCTCGCTGAGGAACTCTGGAGTACAGAGGTAGACCTCGATGTCGTGCTCGACGAGCAGCCGATGCGCCTGTCCGATGTCATAGCACTGAAGCCGGGAGATCAGTTTACCCTGAGGCAGGGTCCCGATGCTCCGGTACAACTTCGATGCGGCCAGGTGACCCTCTTCGAAGGCAGGGTCGGACGAAAGAAAAATCAGATCGCGGTACGTATCGATCAGGTGCTGGGGCGACCTCAGGCCAATCCCGATACGATCGCCATGCGTCGGTCGTGACGAGGAGCTGAGCATGAGCAGCATGCAATGGTTGCTGGAAATCCTGCTAGTTGGACTTCTGGTCGCCACCCTGTTCCACGCCCTGCGACTTGAGAAGGCTCTTGGCGTACTCCGTCGAGACCGCGCGGCGCTGGAGGAGCTCGTCGCTGGCTTCAACGACAGCACGCGGCAGGCCGAGGGAGGGATCGACCGGCTTCGTACGGTGGCGGACGGTGCCGGACGTCAGATTGCTCGCCATGTCGACCAGGCGAAGGCTCTGAAGAACGACTTGGTCTTCCTGACCGAGCGCGGCGAGAAACTTGCGGATCAACTGGATAATCTCGTCCGGCAGGCGCGGCCGCCGGCTGAGCCGACGCCTCTGTTGCAGCGGTCGTCGATTCGGCCGCTCTCGACGCTTCATGCGGTACCTGAGGAGGCGCCGTCCGCGGAGGGAGACGGTCGCGTTCGAAGCCAGGCGGAGAAAGAGTTGCTGCGCGCACTGCGGATGGCACGGTGACGATCATGGCATCCCGTCTGCTCCCCCTCCGTCTACTTCCCACGACGATGATCGTCATCCTGCTGCTTCTCTCGGCGAAGGTGGTGACCTTCGCGAAGAATGCTGGCGATGCGCTCGGCGCAGAGCAGCAGCCTGTGTCGGCGACGCCGCCCCTGGGACCGGTCGGCCCTGTGGCGGCTCCCGTGCCAAGCCTCAGCCGACCGTCAGCGACGGAGCCCAGCAACGCCGAGCGAGCGTTGTTGCAGGATCTACGTCGCCGGCGCGAGCAGCTTGATGCACGCGAGCATGCTCTAGAGGAGCGCAATGCGGTTCTCGAGGCGGCCGAAGCTCGCCTGCAGAGCAAGATCGACCATATGGCGGCGCTGCAGACTCGCCTGGACGACCTCGACCAGGCGCGAAGGCAGCGTCAGGATGCCAACTGGAGCGGCCTCGTGAAGGTCTACGAGAGCATGAAGCCGCGCGACGCTGCCGCCATCTTCGACGTGCTCGACATGCATGTCTTGCTCGAGGTCCTTGATCGGATGAACGAGCGCAAGGCGGCAGGAGTCCTGGCTGCGATGCAGCCTGAGCGGGCTCGTCTGGCAACACAGATGCTGGCACAGATGCGTCTACGTCAAGATGTGGTCGCCGTAAAAGCCCCTGCTAAAGCTGATCTAAATCCCTAAGAACTGTCAAGAAAGTCCAAATTATGTCTATAGACAAGTCAATGAATGTCCTGATCGTCGACGATTACAAGACGATGCTTAGAATCATTCGTAATCTGCTCAAGCAGATCGACTTCAACAACGTCGAGGAGGCTTCCGACGGAGGTGAAGCCCTGAGCAAGCTGAAGACGGGCCACTATGGTCTCGTGATCAGCGATTGGAACATGCAGCCGATGACGGGTCTGGAGCTCCTTACGGAGGTCCGCAAGGACTCCAAGTTGCGTGCACTTCCCTTCATCATGATAACCGCAGAGAGCAAGATCGAGAACGTCGTCGCGGCGAAGCAGGCGGGCGTGTCCAACTACATCGTCAAGCCGTTCAATGCCGAGACGCTGAAGGACAAGATAGAGAAGGTGTTGTGCCATGCATGATGCCAGATCCCTGGCTGGGCGGATGGCGGAATTGCGAGCGCGTTACCCGAACGGCGAACCTGACATGGTCACGGACGTCGTATTGGCGGTGCTCGGCAGCATGACCGGCGACATCAGCTTGCGAGAGACCGCGCTCCTCTACGAGATCGGCGCTCTAGGTGAGGCTGTAGCGATAGCACGGCAGGAGATAGCGGCCCTCAAGGTGGACGACATCACCGCGAGCTATATTCCCTGTGCCACCGACGAGCTGGATGCGATCGTTGCTCATACCGCCGCCGCCACGGAGTCCATCCTGGAAGCTTGTGAGACGCTGGATGCTTTGGGTGCGACCATGCAGGGCGACGCGGCACGGAGCATGCAGGAGGCTACCGTCAAGATCTACGAGTCCTGCAGCTTCCAAGACATCACCGGCCAGCGCATCACCAAGGTGGTGTTCACTCTGAAGACGATCGAAACGACGATCGCCCGCATCGTGGACAGGTTCGGCCAGGCACCGGCCGGACGGCAGGATGCCGTCGTGGTGTCCGAGCCGGAGAGTCTTCTGAACGGTCCGCAGCTTCCTGCGAGTGCGATGGATCAGTCGGACATCGACAAGCTGCTGGCAAGCTTCGACTAGGTCGGCGATGCTTCGTCATCTCTCCGGTCCGATCGCTACGGCGGGTGTCGTGATCTTCTGCCTCGTCGCGCAGTGTGATCCTGCGCGTTCGCGGGAGGAGCAGGCCCAGCCGCTCGGGCAGGACGCGGTCTCCGGTCCGAAATTGGCGCTGCCGAGAGCTGTAAGCTATTTTCCGGGAGTGGCTCGGAGCCACTGGAAAAGTCATATCCGCCATCCGCCGTCGATGACCAACATGGTGAGGGACGCGCGAACCAGCGCGCGGATAGTCCCGTATCAACCCGATGGCTTGGCCGGCCTCTCGATCGTCACACCGTCCCGGAAGCGTGATGCCATCCTTCCTGGTCTCCCGGATGCCCTGGTCGCGGTGGTGGAGGGCGTCTCGCCTGATGCTTTCAAGCGGATGGTTCCTCCAAGAGCTCCCGTGCCAGTGCAGTCCCTGGTTTCTGCTGTCCGGTCGGATCCGTCAGCACCGGCTAGTCCAGTGTCGCTGACCGCGGCGATCGTCGAGCTTGCGGATCCCGCGAGACGCGGCTTGTTATTGCCGTTCGAGACCGGGGTCGGTGCCGCGGCGTTCGAACGTGATGATGATCTGTTGCTCGTATTCGACTCGGCACGCCCGCTTGATCTGTCGACGGTGCAAGATGATCCGCTGGCTAGCCGGTCCTCGATCCAACTTCTTCCGGAGGCGACCGTCTTGCGGCTGCCTGGGCGTCGTGCAGATCAAGTCCGGTTGCGCCGACTGCCTGCCGGCTGGCTGATAGAGCCGAGGGAGCCAGGCAGCCCGACCAGGGCCATCGCGCCTCAGATGCGAGGTTCCGACCTCCGCTTTCCGATCGAAGCTCCCGGACGGAGCGTCATCGTGCCCGATCCGCGAACCGGCGGTAACCTTCTCGTGGGAACGACCCGGAGCGACCGTGATGCGGTGCCTGCGATGCGGCGCGGGAGCGTCGTCACGGCCGAGAAGACAATACTCGGCATCGTGATTACGCCGCTTTCGGACCGCCTCGAGCTCCGACCGACTACCGATGCCTTCCTGCTGTCGGGGACGCTACCTGAGGCGCTTGCTCCCGAAGACGCCGCGGTCAGTCAGGACGCGGAGAACAGCGAGCCGAGTCCCCGCGTGATGTCGCTGAGCGATGACGCGGCCGTCGTGCACTATCATCGCCTCAAGGAGGCGGAGGCAGCCGCCGCCGCGGCTCCTGCGGCATCCCGGTTCCTGCCGAGACTTGCGGCTGCGCAAGAAGCGTTGGCGTTGGGCGACGGTCATCAGGCGGCTACGATCATCCGGGTTGCGGCCGCAGATGACGCACGAGACGCGACGGCGCTGCGGCCGCGGCTCGTTCTCGCCGCGGCGGCGCTGGTCGATCACCACGCGGATAGCGCCGACCTTCTCGACGATCCCCAGCTTGCTGTTGCCGGCGAGGTCGGGTTCTGGCGCGCCGTCAAGCTGGCCGAGCGAGATCCTGCATCGCCGGAGGCAGCACGACGGTTCGCGGCCAACCTCCCGTTGCTCCAATCGTATCCGGCCCCGTTGAGGAACACCCTGGTGCCGCTGGCAGGTGAGGCACTGGTACGCGGGGGCACGGAGGCGCAGGCGGCGCTGGAACGTCGGCTGGAGCCCGCGGCGGCACTCGGCTTCGCACGCGCGCTGCTGGACGAGCGACAGGGCCGGAAGTCGGCGGCCCTGAGAGAGCTCGATCGTCTGGCGTTCGACCGGGACCTCCGCGTCGCTGACAAAGCTATCGAGGAAGCGGTCTCCCTTCGCCAAATCCTGCCGTCGGCCAAGCCGAAAGAGCTGGCTGACCTGCTGGAAGCCCATCTGCTCGACGCTCGTATCGCGGGGCACGAGGCCGCGAGCGAGCTGCATCTCGCCGCGCTTCGCGCGCAGGCTGGACAATGGGAGAAGGCTCTGCAGCTGTTCAGGAAGGTTGCCTCCGAGCATCCGGAGCAACAGGGCGAGGTCCGCAACCGGGTTGCGCAAATCCTCAAGAACCTTGCTTCCGCTCCGTCTCCGCTCGGAGAAGGAGCGCTCGATCAAGCTGCCATGATCGAGGCGAACGCCGACATGCTGCCGGATGGTGCGGCTGGCAGTCAGGTCTCGCTCTTCCTGGCGGCACGGCTGAAGGCGCTTGATCTACCGGAGCGCGCGGCGCCGATCATCCAAAGGATGATGCGGGCGACCCGTCCCGGTCCTGACAAGGCGCAGCTCGGATCACAGCTGGCCACGCTCGACCTGCAGCAGGACAACTTCACCGGAGCGCAGGCAGCCTTGAGCGAATCTGATTGCGAGGGTCTGTCGCCGGAGGCGAGCGAGACGCGCCTTATCCTGTCGGCACGGGCTCTAGCCGGTGCCGGCCAGCTCGATCAGGCGCTCGCCGTCGTCGCTCCCCTGCAAACCGCGTCAGCTCTTGAACTAAAGGCGACCCTGCTCGCCGATCGCGGGGACTGGAGCGGAACCACCGACACACTCCTTCTCTCTGCCGGCCATGCTCTGCCGCCGGCAGGAAAGGTCGATGCAGCTGCTCAGGATCTGCTGCTCAGACTGGCGTCTGCCGCCTCCCGCAGTGCGGATCGGGCCCGGATCGAGCGGGTGAGAAGACTGGGTGAGGGACGCTTCGATGATCCCGGGAAACAGGCGCTGTTCCACCTCCTGACCTCTGATCCGGTTGCGGATGACGTGCGCCCGACCATGCCATCTTCCGAGGTCGCGGTTCTCAACCATGCGCCCGCGATCCTCAATACGATCTCGAAGTGACGCCTCTTCGGGGTGGCGCGCCGCCCAAGAAAGTCCTTGCAACGCTTGTCCTTAGGACCTAATTGACCCCCCCTTGGCCCTAGGGGGCGATCCCGCCCAACAGGCCGTCTACTGGTTCGGGGGTACGTGATGAACGCACTTGCTCAACTGGGGATGGTCTCGGATACTCCGAGCAGTAACCAGATACCTATCGCATCTTCTATAGAAGACGCGAATTGCAAGGATTATTTCGTCGAGAAGGACGGGATGAAGTTCGCCGGGATGCATCTCCTCGTCGATCTGTGGGGCGCCAGAAATCTCTCCGATCCGGCCTTGATCGACCAGTCTCTCTGCGAGGCAGCACTCGCTGCCGGCGCCACCATCCTGCACAGCCACTTCCACCATTTCTCACCGAACGGTGGCGTGTCCGGTGTCGTCGTGCTCGCCGAGAGCCACATCTCGATACACACCTGGCCGGAACGCGACTTCGCGGCGATCGACATCTTCATGTGCGGCGAATGTGACCCGCACTTGGCGGTACCGGTCCTGCAGAGGACCTTTCAGGCGGATCGGGTCGAGCTCGATGAGCAGCGCAGGGGGCGGATATTCTAGTCGCCTCCGGCAGACTCCGGCGTCGCGGCCTCGATGACCTAGTGGATCAGGAACAAGGATTGATCGGCTATGTCATCCGGCGTCTGGATCGACGAAACGCTCTATGCGGCGTGGGGGCAGCGCTTCCGTGTCAAGCGAGAACTGGCGCGCCTGAAGAGCGCGTTCCAGGACATCGTCATCTTCGAGAGCGAGACGCACGGCCGGGTCCTGATGCTCGACGGGGTCATCCAGATCACGGAACGTGACGAGTTCGTCTACCAGGAGATGATGACGCACGTGCCCTTGCTCACCCACGGGGCGGTCAAGAGCGTACTGATCATCGGAGCAGGAGACGGCGGTGTGCTGCGGCGGGTCTTGCAGCATAGGCAGGTGGAGCGGGTCGTCATGGTCGAGATCGACGACGACGTCATTCGCCTTGCGAAAGAATTTCTTCCAGAAATCGCGGGAGATGCCTGGGAAGACGGGCGGGCGGAGGTCATCGTCGGAGACGGAATCGACTTCGTCATCAACGCCACGACCGGATCATTCGACGTGATCCTCGTCGACAGTACTGATCCCATCAGCGTCGGGGAAGTGCTGTTCACCGACGAGTTCTACCGGCACTGCGAACGGATATTGACCGACAACGGAATTATCGTCAATCAGTGCGGTGTGCCGTTCATGCAGGCTGACGAGCTGAGACAAAGCAGTCTGCGCCGCGCACGGTTTTTTCCACATGTCGCAGCTTACGTCGCGGCGGTTCCGTCCTACGTCGGCGGCTTCATGACGCTGGGCATCGCCGGCAAAGGGCGCGGCTTCGTCCAACCGGACGCCGAACTCATCCGGGAGCGTGCCCGATCTGCCGGCATCCTCGGCGACACTCGTTACTGGACGCCCGAGATGCAGATCAGTGCGTTCAGTCTCCCGCCCTACATCTCCGACTGTCTGCGGGATCGGTGATCAACTTCCTCCGTGGATCACAGGCGGCCGAACTCGTCTCGCTCCGGTGACCGCTCGGCATGCGGACCGAGCTTGCCGGTGACGTCGTCTCCGAGAGCGTTCTCCACCGGATGTCGTGTCTCCGGATCCGCGTCCGGCTTCGTCGGGTCAGCCACGGCCGGGGTCGACTCCACGTTCTGACTGCCGGCGCGTGTCCCACCGAACTTGTCGGCTCCTCCAGCGTCAGCGGCGCCGGGGGTCTTGTGGTTCCCGGTATCCTGCTCGTCGCCGGTATGTTCGATGGTGTCTTCTGAATGGGGCTGCTTCACGGCGCTTCTCCTGCTCAGACAGGAGCAACGTATAAGAGGCGCAAAGTTTCAGGAAAGGCCGGCGCGTTACTGGGTGGCGAAGCTCTGCACGAGGCTGCCCGCGATCATGTGCCAGCCATCGATCAGCACGAAGAAGATAAGCTTGAACGGCAGGGAGATCGCGCTGGGCGGCAGCATCATCATTCCCAGTCCCATCAAGACGCTGGAGACGACGATGTCGATCACCAGGAACGGCATGTAGAGCAGGAACCCCATCTCGAAGCCGCGCCGCAATTCCCCGATCATGAAGGCGGGAACCAGAGCGCGCCAGGGCGTGCCATCGGGTGCCGATTGCGGCAGCTTGGCGATGTCGAGGAACAAGGTGAGATCTGCCGGCCTGACGTTGAGGAGCATGAAGTGCCGGAACGGCTCGGCCGCCGCACGCAGGCCGTCCATCTCGCCGATGCTGCCGGCCAGCAGGGGCGAGATGCCGGCGTCCCATGATTGCGTCAGAACCGGCTGCATCACGAAGAAGGTCAGGAACAGGGCGAGACCGATCAGGACGGTGTTCGGCGGTGTGCCCTGCGCGCCGAGGGCGCCGCGGAGCAGGGACAGGACGATGACGATCCGGGTGAAGGCCGTGACCATCACCAACAGGCTCGGTGCCAGGGAAAGCATCGTGATCAGCGCGGTGAGCTGCACCAGGCGACCGGTCGCGCCTGTCGCCCCGGCGTGACCGAGGTCGATGCTGACCGACTGGGCATGCGCCAATCCCGCGGTGAGCAGGAGCACGGTGATCAGGATGAGCGCCGCCTGCGCGAGCAGGAGCAGGACCCGACCTCGTGTCATCGACGGTCGGAAGCGGACGGATCGGCTGGCAGCCAGCCCAGCACCACGTCGGACGAGCCGCCGGTCAGCAGCAGCACCTGGCGCCCCTGGCATCCGATCAGGGTCAGTCGACGCCTCTGATCGAGGGGCAGGGTGGCCAGCAGCGACAGGGCGCCCTGGGTCATGCCGCGGCGAGGCACGAGGCCGATGAAGCGTGTGCCGAAGCGGGCCAACAGGATCATGACGATGACGGCTGCGAGCGCCGCCACCGTGGTCAGCAGGTCGTGGACGGACATGGCGCGGTCTCTGGCGGGGCAGTCTGAAGCGCCATGGTGGCGTCCAGTTCAGCGCGCAACGCGAGCAGGAGCTGACGCAGGCTGCTCTGGTCCTGTCTCTCCAGGCCGAGGCAACGGGCGCAGAGATGCGCCACCTGTGCCTCGAGCCCGTCGAGGCGAACGGCGCGCCCGGCGGCGGCGAGAGACCGGGTGACGCGCAAGGTCTGGATGACGCCGTCCGCCGACGCCGCCACCTCGTCGCGGGCAGCGGCCGTGCTGTTCAAGGACGGCGAAAAATGGGCCGTGGCTTCGGTCATGGCTCCATCATGGCATGAAAAGAATAACATTTCGATAACGAAGCGACGAAGCGGTGCACCTCGTGCGTTAACCTTTCGGAAGCTATCTCGTGTCAGGATCCGGCGCGGAATGGTGGGGGTGGCGGCGGGATGGAGGTGTCTTCGACCGACCTGTTCGGACTAGCCGAGCGGAAGC
>CAXTNB010000004.1:0-6279 GCA_964245385.1 uncultured Acetobacteraceae bacterium
GATGCCGGAGCTGATCGAGCGCGGCCACCTCTACATCGCGCAGCCGCCGCTGTATCGCGCCAAGCGCGGCAACGAGGAGCGCTACCTGAAGAACGACGCCCAGCTCGAGCAGTACCTGCTCGACAAGGCGCTGTCGCACTCGCGCCTGACCTATTCCGACGGGCGTGTGCTGCAGGGGCTGGAGCTCGCCGCCGAGACCGCCTGGCTGCACGACGCGACGCGGGCGCTGCGCCGGCTCTCGGTGACGGCGCCGGTCTGGATCCTGGAGCAGGCGGCGATCGTGGGGGTGCTGACCCCCGACGTCGCGCGCGGGCAGGCGCGTGCGCAGGCGCTGGCGGCGCGGCTGGACGCGGCGTCGCTGCCGGCGGAGCGCGGCTGGGTGGTGTCGGTCGATGCCGGCGGGCTGCATCTCGGGCGCAGCGTGCGCGGCGTCGGCGAGCGCTACCATCTCGAGGCCAGCGCGCTGCGCAGCGCCGACGTGCTGTGGCTCGCCGAACGCGCCGAGCTGCTGGAGCGCGACTTCGGGGCGGAGCCGGCGATGCTGTCGCTCGACAGCCACGACGCCGCCGTCGCCGGCCCGGCGAGCGCCTATGACCGCATCCTGGCGCAGGGCCGCAAGGGTCTGGCGATCCAGCGCTTCAAGGGCCTGGGCGAGATGAACGCGGAGCAGCTCTGGCGCACCACGCTGGATCCGTCCGCCCGCACCCTGCTGCAGGTCAAGGTCGGCGACATCGAGAACGCGGCCCTGGTGTTCTCGACCCTGATGGGCGACGTGGTCGAGCCGCGCCGCGATTTTATCGTCGGCAACGCGCTGAAGGTGGCCAACCTCGACGTGTAGCGGCGTCGCCCGCGCGGCTCACCAGCCCATGCTGCCCGGCACGCCCTTGAACGGTCCCTTGAGGTCGCTGGTGATCCAGCCGCCGTAGAACCCGCCGGGTTGCGGCGTCACCCGCTCCTCGGCCACGAAGCAGCCATCCATCGGGCCGGCATAGACGGCGAGGTGGTCGCGCAGGGCGGCGAAGCCCGGCGTCGGCTCGGGATAGCTCCAGGCCACGCGCTCGGCGAAGCGGCCGCCGGCGCGCAGGCTCCAGTAGCGGGCGCGGCCCTTCCACTCGCAGAAGCTGGTCCCGGACGCCGGCTCCAGCACGCCGTCGGCGAAGGCGTCGCGCGGCAGGTAGTACACCGGCGGATGGCTGGTCTCCAGCACGCGGAACGCCGCCCGCGTCTCGGCGACCGTGAGGCCCCCGAACACGATGCGTATCTCTGCCGCGACCGGCTGCAGCGCCGGCGGTCGCGGATAGCTCCAGACATCTTCCATCGTGGTCACGCACCTTCCGCTGATCCCGCCCGCGCATGGTATCATGCCTGGGCGGCGCACCCAGGCGCCTTCAGGAGCGGGATCATCGTCAAGCGCCGGGTCTGGTCGGGCTGCCTCGCCGTGCTGTCGCTGATGCTGCGCATGCCGGACGGGCGCGCCGCGCCCCCGGACCTCGGCGGCATCGTCTACGAGCAGCGTCTCGGCGGCAGCGTGCCGATGACGCGGCACTTCCTGGAGCAGGATGGACGCGTCGTGCGGCTCGGCGACGTGGTGCGCGACCGGCCGACCGTGCTGGCGCTGGGATACTTCGCCTGTCCCTCGCTGTGCGGGCTGATCCGCGACGACCTGTTCGCCGCCCTGGCGCAGAGCGGGCTGCGGGCGGGCACCGACTACCAGCTGGTGTTCCTGAGCATCGATGCCTCCGAGACCCCGTCCGACGCCGCGACCGCGATGCGCTCGGACCTGCGGGACTACCCGTCGCCGGACGCGGCGGGCGGCTGGCACTTCCTGACCGGGCGTCGCGACGACATCGCCGCGGTCGAGGCCGCGGTCGGCTATCGCAGCCGCTACGACGTCTCGCTCCGTCAGTTCATCCATCCGGCCGGCCTGGTGTTCCTCACGCCGGGGGGGCGGATCTCCGGCTACCTGCTCGGCGTCGGCTACGCGCCGGGCGACGTGCGAGCCGGCCTGGTGCGCGCGCGCGAGGGCGGGATCGCGCGCGCGGCGCTGCCGATCCTGCTGGTGTGCTTCCACTACGACGCGACGACCGGCCGCTACTCGCTCGCCGTCGTCAAGCTGCTGCGGCTCGCGGGCGGCCTGACCGTCGCGATGATCGCGGTCCTGCTGCTGCTGCTGCGCCGGCGGGCCGGCGCGTCGGCCGATCAGCGGGTCAGGTAGTCGAGCATCGTCATCATGAACAGGGTGCCGACCCAGATGAAGCCGAGCCCCGAGAAGAAGCGCAGCAGCGAGGCCTCGTCGCGCACCTCCATGGTGAACAGCAGCACCGTCAGCACCATGACGACGAGCAGTGCCAACTCGATGATCGCGCTGGTCCGCGACGGCGCCAGCGCGCCGAGCAGGATGACGCCGGCCAGGCACGACAGCAGGACCATGAAGGCGAAGAACGGCACGCGCATCTGCCGCCTGATCTCGCGTCGCTGCTCCGGCGTGAGAACGTCGTGCTTCATCGTGCCAGCACGTAGAGCGTCAGGAACACGATGATCCAGATCAGGTCGATGAAGTGCCAGTACAGGCCGTAGATCTCGATCCAGTTCTGGTGCTGCCGCAGGAAGCCCGGCTGCCGCGCGCGGTTGGTCATCCATAGCAGGATGCTGACGCCGGTGGTGAGGTGGAAGGCGTGCAGCGCGGTGGTGACGAAATACAGGTCGACGAACAGGATCGAGGCCGGATCGGCGGAGAGCGCGTAGCGCCGATGCAGGAACGGCATCATGTGCTCGACGTAGTCCTGGTAGTACTCGTACCCCTTCAGCAGCAGGAACAGGCTGCCGAGGCCGGCGGTCGCCAGCATGCAGCGGATCATCCAGCCCCGGTGGCCGAGACGCGACAGCACGATGGCGCCCGACATGGTCAGGCTCGAGCAGATCAGCACCGCGGTGTTGCTGGCGCCGATCCAGAACTTGAAGTGATCGGCGGCCGCGGTCACCGCTGCCGGATGCATCGTGTGCAGCACCAGGGCGATCGCGAACAGCCCGGCGAACAGCAGCAGCTCGGTCAGCAGCCACGCCCACATGCCGAGCTTCGCCGCCCGCCGCTGCTGGCCGGCGTTGCTGAACTGCTCGGCGAGGGTGACGCCGTCGGTGAAGCTGGCCGCCGCGTCAGCCATCGCCCGGCGCCTGGATCGGGTAGTCGTAGGGACGGAAATCCACCGTCGGCGGCTCGTCGAAGTTATGCGCCGGCGGCGGCGAGCTGGTGGTCCATTCCAGGCCCTTGGCGTCCCACGGGTTGGGCGGCGCGCGGCGGCCGAACCAGAGCGACCACACCAGGTAGATCATCGGGAACAGGTAGCCGGCGGCCAGGACCAGGGCGCCGGCCGAGGACAGCACGTTGAGCAGCTGGAACTCGGCCGGATAGTCGTGGTAGCGCCGCGGCATGCCGAGATAGCCGAGGATGAACTGGGGAAAGAAGGTGACGTTGAAGCCGGCGAAGATCAGCACCGCCGAGATGCGCCCCCACGCTTCCGGATACATGCGGCCGGTGAATTTCGGCCACCAGAAATGCAGGCCGCCGAGGAACGCCAGCATGGTGCCGCCGACCATGATGTAGTGGAAGTGCGCGACCACGAAGTAGGTGCCGTGCAGGTGCTCGTTCACCGACAGCGTCGCCAGGAACAGGCCGGTCAGGCCGCCGATCACGAACAGCCCGATATAGCCCATCGCGTAGAGCATCGGCGTGCCCAGCCGGACGCTGCCCTTGTAGATCGTTGCGGTCCAGTTATAGACCTTCACCGCCGAGGGCACCGCGACCGCGAAGCTCAGCACCGAGAACACCACGGCCGAGGTCTCGCTCTCGCCGTTGACGAACATGTGGTGCCCCCACACGAAGAAGGTGAGCGAGGCGAGCCCGATGCTGGCGTAGGCGACGAAGTGGTAGCCGAAGATGCGCTTCTGCGCGAACGCCGGCACGATCTCGCTGATCACTCCCATGCCGGGCAGCACCATGATGTAGACCGCCGGGTGCGAGTAGAACCAGAACAGGTGCTCGAACAGCACCGGATCGCCGCCGAGCCGGGGGTCGAACACGCCGATGCCGAAGGCGCGCTCCATCACCAGCAGGATCAGGGCGATGGTGATCACCGGGGTCGCGAGCAGGAAGATCAGGCTGACCGCGTAGTGCGTCCAGATGAAGATCGGCATGCGGAACCAGGTCATGCCCGGCGCGCGCATGGTGTGGATGGTGACGACGAAGTTCAGCCCGGTCAGGATCGAGGAGAAGCCGACGACGATCACCCCGAGCAGGGCCGGGATCACGTAGGTGTTGGAGAAGGTGGTGCTGTACGGCGCGTAGAAGGTCCAGCCGGTATCCACGCCGCCGATCACCAGGTCGGCGAAGGTGAACAGCGCGCCGGTGGTGAAGATGTACAGGCTGAGCAGGTTCAGGCGCGGGAACGCCAGGTCCTTGGCGCCGATCATGATCGGGATCAGGAAGTTGCCGAAGGTGGTCGGGATCGACGGGATCAGGAAGAACCAGATCATGACGACGCCGTGGACGGTGAACAGCTTGTCGTAGGTGTCGTTGCTGAAGATGGCGCCGTTCGGCACCACCAGGCACAGCCTGATCAGGCCTGCCGCGATCGCGCCGATCACGAAGAAGGCGGTGATCACCGTGAGGTACATCAGGCCGATCCGCTTGTGATCGGTGGTGAAGAACCACGAGCGAAGCGTGTGGTCCTCGTGCAGGTAGTCGGGCGGCCGTCCGATCGTCGAGTCCGGCGTCGAGGGGTCGCGCAGGACGGAGTCCAGCGGGCTCATGGTGTCTGCTCCGTGCCGGCGTGGTCCGCATCGGTCCCGAGGCGCTTGATGAAGGCGACCAGCTTGGTCATGTCCTCCTCGGGGATGACGCCCTTGAAGCTCGGCATGACCTGCCGGTAGCCGGCGATCAGGTGATCGTCGGGCGCGAGGATCTTGTCGCGTATGTAGCTCGCGTCCGCGACCACGGTGCCGCCCTGCTGCATCGGCACCGGGTTGCCGTAGAGCCCGGCGAGCGAGGGCGCGCGCACCGTGCCGCTGCCGCCGTGGCAGCCGCTGCAGCCGTAGCTGGAGAACAGCGCCCGTCCCGCCTCGGCCAGGCTCTGGTCCGAGCCGGAATGCTCCAGCCAGTCCGCGTAGTCCGCCGGCGGCATGATCGTCAGGATGCCGACCATCTTGGAGTGGTCGGTGCCGCAGAACTCGCTGCACAGGATCCGGTACGTGCCGGCGCGGTTGGCCTTGAACCAGAGCTGGGTATAGCGGCCCGGCAGGGTCTCCATCTGGATGCGCAGGGCCGGGATGTACAGCGAGTGGATCACGTCCTGCGAAATCATGTTGATGACCACCGGGTCCCCGGTGGGCACGTGCAGGTTGTTGATCTCGGCCTGGCCGCCGGGGTGCTGGAACTTCCACATCCATTGCCGGCCGATCGCGTCGATGGCGATCGCGTTCGCCGGCGCGTGCTTGTGGGTGTCGAACATCCTGGCACCCCAGACGAAGAAGATCAGCGTCAGCACGAACGGGATGATCATCCAGCCCAGCTCGAGCATGCGGTCCCGGTTGGCGTGGCGGGTGCGCACCACCTTGCGTCCGTCGGCGTAGCGGACCGCGAAGATCGCGATGGCGACGAACACCGGCACCACCAGCAGCAGGGTGAGCAGGGTGAACAGGAAGATCAGCTGGTCGGTCTCCGTCGCACTCGCCGAGGCGGCGGCGGGCCAGAGTGCGAGCGGGTTCATCGCCACTCTCCCGGCCTCGCGGCACGGTGCCGGATCAAGGTGCGGCCTGCAGGCTGCGGCCGACCATCAGCGTCAGCGCGCGCTCGATCGGGATGCGCGCCCGGGTGTGGTCGGGATCGATCCAGGCGTAGCCGTGCAGCAGCCGGTTCTCGCTGGCGCGCAGCACCGCGATGTCGCGCACCGGGTGCGCCTGCAGGTTCGGCTTCGGCGGCTGCAGCCGCGTGGTCTGCTCCGCGGTCAGCTGCGGCCGCTGTTCCCGACGCTGCTCGCGGAAGCTGCCGAGCAGCAGCAGCATCATCCCGATCACCGCCACCACCGAGCCGCCGAGCGCCACCGTCAGCCACGTCATGACGCCGCCGCTCATGTCCTCGGTCTCGTGACCCGAGCCGCGCGACGCGTCGCTGGGCGGCTCCGACGGCGCGCCGCGGCCGGAGGCCGCACTCTCCGGCTCCGGCTGCGCCGGCTCGCGCTTCAGCGTTGCGCGCGCCGCCGCGAGCAGCGCGGCGACGCCGGCGAG
>CAXTNB010000004.1:6289-9426 GCA_964245385.1 uncultured Acetobacteraceae bacterium
AGCCACAGCGGCTCGCTCAGGTGCACCAGCAGCAGCAACGCGCCGACGCTGGCCAGCACCCAGCGCGCGCGCCGCAGCCGCGGTGCCAGCAGCAGGGCGAGGGTCAGCAGGCTGGCCGCGAAGCCGAACCACAGCGCGGCCTCGCCCAGCCCGACGATGCGATGCTGGTACCAGACGATCTCGGCAGGCAGGTCGGCGGACCAGATCACCAGGAACTGGATGAAGTGCAGGAACATCCAGCCGGCCAGCGTCAGCAGCATCAGCGGCGCCAGCTCGATCGGCATCGACCCGCCACTGGCGCCGAGTGCCAGTGCCAGGCAGGCCGCGCAGAGCGCCGCCGAGAGCTGCGCGCTGATCGCCAGCACCGCGAACGCCGACGAGTTCAGGCCCGGCTCGAGGAACAGGATCCAGTCGAAGGCGGCCAGGCTGGCGACGGCGGCGTGCAGGCAGAGCCCGAACCCGGCCAGGCTGGCGCGCGGCCGTCGCGGCGGACGCCTGAACACGAGGCACAGCGCGGTCCAGGTCAGCAGGATGAGGATCATGCGGCCGGCGAACGGAGCGGGCGCCATCCAGCGCGCGAGCCCGTCGGGGAGGCCGGGGCGACCATACAGCGCATGCTGGCGCAGCAGCACCGGCAGTGCCGCCAGCGCGACCGCCGGCTGCAGCGTCAGCAGGCGACGCAGCGCCGCTGCGAGCGGCCGGTCCTGCAGCCCGAGCAGTTCCAGCAGCATCAGCAGCGGCAGCGCCCCCGCCGGCAGCGACAGGCAGAACAGCCAGCCGGCGAGGTAGGAGGGCATCACCTGCAGGCCGAGTGCCGCGGCGAGCAGCCAGGCGAGGCAGGCCAGCAGGCCGGTGCCGAGGATGGTCCGGCCGCGCGTCATCGTGCCGCGGCCATGCGTGGGGCCGCGATCAGGCGGGTCCGGTCCTCCGGCGGCAGGCTCGCGGCGTCCGCGTTCTGGCTGAGCTGCAGCGCCCGAATGTAGGCGATGATCGCCCAGCGGTCGGAGGGCGGGACGCGATCGGCGAAGCTGTACATCGCGCCGTAGCCGTGGGTGATGGCGTCGTAGAACAGCCCGGCATCCGCCTGCCGCAGCCTTCCCTCGACGAAGGAGGGCGGATGCGGGAAGCCGCGCTGCACGATCATGCCCTCGCCGTTGCCGGCACCGCCGTGGCAGGGGGTGCAGAAGATGGCGAACCGCTCGGCGCCGCGCGCGAGCAGGGCCGCGTCGACGATCGAAGGTGCGGCCACCGGAGGGTTGGGCATGTTGCGGGCGACCGTGCCGGCGACCGGCTTGCGCATCGAGGCGGCGTCGTCGAAGAACGCGCTGTGGTCCCAGGTGCGGGTGTGCTGCTGGGTGTACATGTCCTGCCGCTTGCAGGCGGACAGGGCGGTCAGCGTCGAGAGCGCGGCCGCCGCCAGCCGGCCTGACCGCGTCCGGCTCACCGCGGCACCCGGCTGATCTGCCTGGGACGCTGCGCCAGCGTGCGCAGGATCCGCTCCACGGCGTCGGGATCGAAGCCGTCGTCGCGCGCCTCGATGGCGATGAAGTAGCGGTCCTCGGTGACCTCGCCGAAATCGGGGATGTTGAAGGCGGGATGGTTCAGCCTGGGCATCCGGTTCAGCACCAGGAAGGCGCCGACCACCGAGAGCGTGCCGATCAGCATGGCGAACGAGAAGCTCGGCACCACGAAGGAGGGCCAGCTCACCAGCGGCCGGCCGCCGATGTCGAAGCGGTAGGACACGATGGTGGCGTAGAGGCACATGCCCATCATCGCGCCGGCGCCGGCGATGACCCCGGCCAGGCCGAACCAGCCGATATGCTCGCGCGGCAGGCGCAGCACGTCGTGGATCTCGGGGATCGGCACCGGCGAGAAGGCGTCGAGCCGGCCGAGGTCGCGGTCGCGCAGCACCTCGAGTGCCGCCACCATGGCCCGCCCGGTGGTGAACTCGGCGCTGACGCCCCACAGCGGCGGCGGCTGGCCGGCTTCGGCCTCAGCCACCGTCGTCCTCCCGGTCCGCGGCGGCGATGCGCCGGATCTCGTGCACCGACACCATCGGCAGGAAGCGGGTGGCGAGCAGCAGCAGGGCCGCGAACAGCCCGAAGCTGCCGACGAAGGTGCCGAGGCCCCAGAGGTCCATGTCGTAGCGCCGCGCGGCGGAGGGCAGGAAGTCCTGCTGCTGGGTGATCACGAGGACCATGAAGTGGTCGGCCCACATGCCGGCGGCGACCAGGATCGACACCCCCGCCAGGATCGGCGCCGAGCGGCGCATGAAGCCGAGCCAGAACAGCTGCACCGGCAGCAGCGCGCAGCCGATGATCATCCAGCTGCTCCAGGCGTTGGGTCCCGCGAAGCGGCGCGCGATCACGGCGCGGTCGTATCCGGTGCCGAGCGTCGCCGAGACCACGAACTCGCTGGCGTAGCAGTACAGGTTGATCAGCCCGAGTGCGAGCAGCAGCTTGCCGAGCAGGTCGAGGTGGCGCTCGGTGATGAACGGCTGCAGCGGGTAGACGCTGCGGATCAGCACCGTGAGCACGCTCACCATCGCGATGCCGGCGAACAGCGCCGCGGCCAGGAAGGAGACCGGCATCAGCGCGTCGTGCCAGCCGGGTTCCACGGTTCCCGCGAACATCACCGCCGCCCCGGTCTGCACCGAGACCACGAGCAGCGCGCCGAACAGCGCGACGATACGGTAGACCAGCGTCCAGCGATGCCAGTGCACGGCGGAGCCGCGCCAGCCCAGGGCGAAGATCCCGTACAGCTGTGCGCGGAACATGTGCCGCCGTCCGGCGTCGCGCTCGCTCGCCCGCTTGCCGCGGGCGACCGCGCGGTCGCGCAGCGTGGCGAGGTCCGGCAGCAGGCCGATATACCAGAAGCTCAGGCATACCAGCAGGTAGCTGATGATGTCGACCGCGTCCCAGTACAGCGGGCTGCGCAGCTGCGGCCAGAGCAGCAGCGTGTTCGGGTAGGGCAGGTTCCAGAAGAAGAACCAGGGCCTGCCCAGGTGGATGATCGGGTAGATGCCGGCGGCGGCGGCGGCGATCAGCGCCATCGTCTCGGTGATGCGGTTCAGCGCGCCGCGCCAGGCGAGGTCGGTGAGCAGCAGGGTCGCCGAGACCAGCAGGCCGCCGCTGGCG
>CAXTNB010000004.1:9436-24607 GCA_964245385.1 uncultured Acetobacteraceae bacterium
CGATCCACCAGTCGTAGCTGACGATGTCGAGCGCCCAGGTCACCGGGACGTTGTTGCCCCAGATCCCGGTGCCCTCGTAGAGCAGCCAGGCGAGGCAGGTGGCGAGCAGCCCGACCAGCGACAGCGCGCCGGCGAAGGCGATCCACCAGCGTCGGCCGCCGGGATGCTCGAAGACGATCGCCGCGACGTCGCGTCCGATCGAGCGGTAGCTCTGCCCCGGCAGCAGCAGCGCGTCGTCGCCGAAGCTGTAGTCGGTGGCGAGGTCGTCGGCCATGCTCAGCCTGACCCTCCGCCGGGGGGCGCCATGCCGGCCAGGTAGGTGGTGCGCGGGCGGGTGTTGAGCTCGCCCAGCAGGGCGTAGTTGCGCGGATCCTGCCGCAGCGCCGCGACCGCGCTGGTCCGGTCGTCGAGGTCGCCGAAGCTGATCGCCCGGGTCGGGCAGGCGCCCTGGCAGGCGGTCTGCACGCGGCCGTCCGGGATCGGCGCGTCGTGCCGGTCGGACTCGATGCGCGCGGCGGCGATGCGCTGCACGCAGTAGGTGCACTTCTCCATCACGCCGCGGGCGCGGACCGTCACCTCCGGGTTGCGCTGCAGCGCGATGGAGGGGGCGGCTCCGCCCGAGTAGTCGAGGTAGTTGAAGTGCCGCACCTTGTACGGGCAGTAGCCGGAGCAGGCGCGGGTGCCGACGCAGCGGTTATAGACCATCAGGTTGAGCCCCTCATGGTCGTGCAGCGTCGCTTCCACCGGACAGCCGACCTCGCACGGCGCCTGCTCGCAGTGCATGCACGGAACCGGCTGGAAGTGCGTCTTCGGCGCGTCCAGTCCGCCCTCGTAGTAGCGGTCGACGCGCAGCCAGTGCATCTCGCGGCCGAGCGCCACCTGCTCGGGGCCGACGACCGCGATGTTGTTCTCCGACTGGCAGGCGGTCACGCAGGCGTTGCAGCCGATGCAGGAATCCAGGTCGATCACCATGCCCCAGGCCCGCCCGTCGTCGGACCCGCCGCCGGGGCGGGAGCCGTACAGGGTCGGCTGGATCGCGCCGGCCGGATCGCCGACCGGTGCGGCACCGATCGTCTGCACCCGGACGAAGTCGTGCCCCTCCATGGTGGAATGATCCTGCGTCGTCGCCAGCTCCACCTTGTGCCCGATCTTGCGCAGCGACGCCCCGCGCAGACGCCAGGCATCGGCACCGCCGCGCAGACGATAGGCGTCGTAGCCGAGCCCGTCGAACAGCATCTCCGGCACCTGCCGGCCGTAGCCGAGGGTCATCCCCAGCGTGCCGTCGGACTGCCCGGGCAGGATCCAGATCGCGCCCTCGACGGTGCCGCGGTTCGCGCTCACCGCGACCTGATCGCCCTGCGACAGGCGCAGGCGCTCGGCGAGCGCCGGGCTGACCGAGATGACGTTCTGCCACACCATCTTGGTCAGCGGCTTGGGCAGCTCCTGCAGCCACGCGTTGTTGGCGACGCTGCCGTCCCAGACCGTGCTGTCGGGCCGGATCAGCACGTCGAGCCCGTCGGGCGGCGGGGCAGGCGGCCGGACCGCGGCCGCAGCCCGAAGCGTCACCGGCACCGGCGGCGACGCGGTGTCCGGCACGAAGCCGTCGTTCAGCATCGTCTGCCAGCGCGGCGCGAAGGCCTCGGCGGTGTCCGACTTCTGCCAGAAGTCGCGCAGCAGCACCGCGCCGCCGCGCGGCTCGGGATCGCAGAGCAGGGACAGGATCTCCGCCATCGAGCGGCTGCCGTACAGCGGCGCGATCGTCGGCTGCATCAGCCCGACGGTGCCGTCGAGCGAGCGGGCGTCGCCCCAGGCCTCCAGCGGATGCGACAGCGGCAGGTGCCAGTCGGACCGGTCGGCGGTCTCGTCCTGATACGGGCCGGCGTGGATCTTCAGCGCGACCTTGGGCAGCAGCTCGGCGAAGCCGAGCGCGCCCGGCGCATCGTAGGCCGGGTTGACGTCGAGCATCAGCAGCGCCCGCGTCTCGCCGGCGGCGATCGCCTCGGCCAGGCGATCCAGCGGCTCGCCGGCGGTGGCGACCGGATCGGTATAGAAGACGGTCCGGTCGATGTTGCCCAGGGCGTGGTTCAGGCGATGCACCGCTTCCTGCACCTCGGCGGGCTGGCCGGAGCCGGCGATCACCAGGCTGGCGCCGGGAGCCGCGCGCAGCGCCGCCGCTGCACGCGCCCGCCAGGGCGAGAGCGGCGCGGCATCCGGCGAGGCTGCACCCGCCGGTCGGGTGACGTCGTCGAGCAGCCCCGCGGCGAGGCCGGCGATCTGATCCGGCGCGGCCACGAGATGGTGGTCAGCCTTGGCGCCGGTGAGGTTCGGCAGCGCGCTCGCGGCGTGCAGCTCGAGCAGGCTGCCGCTCGCGATCGAGGCACGCCTGGCGTCGACCCAGTCGCGGGCGAGGCCGACCTGCCCCACGCCGAGGTCGAGGAAGTCGCCGTCGAGCGAGACGATGACGCGCGCGCGGTCGAAGCGCCAGCGGGTCTCCAGATCCCGTCCGAAGGCCCTGCGTGTTCCTTCGTAGAGCGCGCCGCGGTCGACCGGGCCGTGGCTGTGCCAGCGCATGGCGGGAAAGATCCGCCGCATGGCGTCGATCTGCGACAGCAGCGATGGCGAGGTGAGCGGGCCGGTGAGCAGCGACAGGCCGCGGCCCTGCTCCGCCCTCAGTGCGGCGAACCGGCCGATCATGGCGTCGCGGAACGCCGTCCAGCTGCTCGGCCGGTCGCGGAAACGCACCGCCGCGGAACGTTGCGGATCGTACAGTCCCAGCACCGAGGCCTGTCCCAGCACGTCGGTGCCGCCGCGACTCCAGGGATGCTGCGGGTTGCCCTCGACCTTGAACGGGCGGCCGTCGCGCGTGGTGACCAGGATGCCGTTGGCATAGCCGTCGACCAGTGCCAGCGAGGCGAAACTGAGATCCGCTCCCGGCTCGGCACGCTCCGGCTGGTTGACGAACGGCACTTCCCAATCGCGGTCGTCGGCCCGCGCGTGCCCGCTCGCGAGCCCGGACAGCGCCAGCGAGGCCGCCATCAGCTTGAGGAACCGACGTCGATCGGGCCCCGCGGCGAGCTCGGACACCGCCGGATACTCGCGCTGCAGCAGCTCACGGAACGCCGGCGTGTCGGCGACCGCATCCAGGCTGCGCCAGGCCGAGCGGCCGGACGGCAGGCTGCTCAGCCGGGCGCGCAGGGCCGCCAGATCGTCGCGGTCGATCATGACGCCAGCAGGCAGGACGCTAGCGATGGCATATCGAGCAGTCCGTCAGCCTGGCGGCGCCGGCGATATGATGCTGCTCGACCAGTGCCGCGCCGAGCTTCGCCTGATCCGGCGGCGGCGACCATTCCATGTTCCAGATCTCCGCCGCGGGCCTGACGTAGTTCTGCGGCGCGCGATGGCACGTGATGCAGAACGACATCGTGAACGACTTGGCCGGGAAGGTGAGCTGCATGCGGTCCATCGCGCCGTGGCAACTGGAGCAGCCGACACCCTTGGAGACGTGGATGGAATGGTTGAAGTAGACGTAGTCGGGCAACCGGTTGACCCGCGCCCACTGCAGCGGCGCATCCTTGGCCATGCTGTCGCGAACCGGCGCCAGCATGTCCGAACCGGTCCAGATCTGCGAGTGGCAGGTCATGCAGGTGTGCGTCGGCGGCAGGCCGGCCGTGGCCTGGACCTCGACCGACTGATGGCAGTTGCGGCAATCCAGTCCGAGTTCTCCCGAATGATGCTTGTGGCTGAACGGCACCGGCTGCACCGGAGCCAGGCCGACGGCGCCGGCGTAATCCGAGTAGGCCAGACCGAACAGGACGAGGGAGACGAGGAGTACGCCCGCGACTCCGCTGAGCAGGATCAGGCGGAAGATCGCATCCGCGCCGGGAGCGAACAGCTGGCGCACGTCTAGAGTCGAGATGCCTGGCGAACCGCGGCAGGGGCAGGCGCGGCCGAGATGCTGCCGATACCGCGCGCGACGCGATCCACGCCTTCACCTTCCCGAGGGTCCGCCGGCAGTTTGCAGCTGCGCATCGGAAATACAATCCTGGCGCGCCGACGCCCGCCTCACTATCGCGACAACAGGGGCGACGGCACGATCACGCGAACGGCCGTCCGGCGGGCGCCGACGGTTCGCGAACCGTTCAACCCTGCGGGACGGGCTCGTCGCTCTGCTCGGAGGCGCCCTCGTCCACGACGCTCTCGGCAACCGGCTGGGCAGGGCGTCGGCTCTTGCGGGCTGGATTCGGTGCCGAAGCGCCAGGTTTGGCGGCGGGTCTGGCGGCCGGTCTGGCAGCGGGCTTGGCAGCGAGCTGGGCTTCGAGCGTGTCCGCGTGTTCCCGCGCCTCGGTCGCGATCTGCTTGAGCTCCTTGTTCTTGTCACGAAGTCTGGCCACGGTCCGCTCGAGCTTGCCGAGTTGGCTCTCGAGCTCGGCCTTGTTCGGCTTCGCGACACGTGCGACCGCAATGCGCCTTCCGGACGGCTTGACGGCCTTGGCCACGGCGGCCGGTGCGGACTTCTTCGTGCCGGTCGATCCGATCGGCCGACCGGGCTTGCGCTTCGGCGCCTTGACCGCCACGCGCGGCCTGGTGGAGGTGCTGGTCTTCGTGGCGCGCGCCATGGATATTTTCCTGCTGCGATGATCGGGCCGTTGATCGATAGCTGTCGCCCGGGCGCAGCATATACGGTTCCGCAGTCAATTCAATTACCGTCCGTCGACGGCGATCGGGCGAAACTTCTCGCGGTGATGACGATGAATTCGCGGATCCTCACGCGGCCCTGACGCTGGCGACGAAGGCGCCGACCTCGCTGGAGAGATGCCCGGTCTGGCGGGCGAGCTTGCCGGCCGCGTCGAGCACCTGGGCCGCCGCGGCACCGGTCTCGTTCGCGGCCTGGCTCACGTCGCCTATGTTGGCGGTCACGTCGAGCGTGCTGGCCGAGGTCCGCTGCACGTTGCGGGCGATCTCGGAGGTGGCGGCGCCCTGCTGCTCGACCGACGCCGCGATGGTGTTGGCGATCATGCTGACCTGCTCGATGGTCGCGGTGATGCCACGTATCGCCGCGACCGCGTCGCCGGTGGAGTTCTGGATCTGGCCGATCTGCTCGCTGATCTCGTCGGTCGCCTTGCTGGTCTGCTGCGCGAGATTCTTGACTTCGCTGGCGACGACCGCGAAGCCCTTGCCGGCATCGCCGGCGCGCGCCGCCTCGATCGTCGCGTTCAGGGCCAGCAGGTTGGTCCGACCCGCGATCGTGGTGATCAGTCCGATGATCTGGCCTATCTTCTGTGCGCCCGCGGACAGTTCGAGCACGATCCGATCCGTGTCGCGCGCGTCCCTGGCAGCCTGCTCGGAGATGCGCGCCGATTGCGCGACCTGCTGCGTGATCTCCCGGATCGAGGCGCTGAGCTGCTCGGCCGCGGAGGCCACGCCCTGCACGCTCATGCCGGCCTCCTGCGCGGCGATGGCAACCAGCGACGCCTTCTGGTCGGCGAACGATGCCTGCGAGGACATGGCGCCCGCCGCATGCTCCAGCTCGCCCGAGGCGGAGGACAGGATGCTCACCAGCTGGCCGACCTTCTGCTCGAAATCGTCCGCCATCCGGCCGAGCATCGCCTTCTGGTCGCTGGCCGCGACCGTCCTCGCCAGCTCCTGCTCGCGTCGCAGCCGCTCGGTCTCGATCAGGTTCTGCTTGAAGACCTCGACCGACTGCGCCATGTCGCCGATCTCGTCGCGCCTGCCGCGCCCCTCGACGGCGACCGACATGTCGTTCTCGGACAGACGCTTCATCAGCCGTGTCATCCGACGGATCGGCCGCGACACGCCGCTGACCAGCAGGATGCCGAGCAGGGCGCACACGAGCCCGGCGGCGGCGACCACCGCGAACACGATGATCCGGGTACGCGCGTAGATCCGTGCGCTCTCGTCGGAGGCGCGCTTTCCCTGCGCGACGTTGAACGCGAGATCGTCGATCAGCAGCGTGTTGCAGCGTCCGAACGCGGTGCTGTCGGCGCCGGCATACAGCGCATCGGACTCGAGCTGGCTGCCGCTGCCGGCGGTCTGCGCCATCTCCTTGCTGGCCTGCATGTAGGCGGACCAGCCGGTGTCGAACGCCCCGAGCAGCTGCTCGTCCCGGGTGCCGCGGGCGATCAGCCCCGCGTACTGGCGGCGCAAGCCGTCGACCGCCGCCTGCGCGCGCGCCAGGCGCTTGATCGCCGCGTTGTGGCCGAACGAGGAGCCCATGATGTCGACGCTGGCCTCCGCGAGACGATAATCGCGCACCGCCGCGACCAGCTCGCCCATCACCTGCACGCGCGGCAGCCACTGGTCGCGCAGTTCGACGGCGCGCACGTTGACGGCGCCCATCCGGTTGATCGCGGTGATGCCGAGCGCCATGACCATGAGCAGCACCAGCGCGAAGGCGCCGCCGATCTTGCCGAAGATCGTCAGGCCGGTCTTTATCGCCAAGGCAGCCTCCCTCGCCGTCGATGGTCGATTACAGCGGAGAGGCGTGAAGGATCGGTTAAGCGGCCGGCGTGCCGGGCGGCGCGGGCGATCTCGGTCAATCCTCCGGGCGGAAGCCGCGATCCCGCTTGGTGGTCGCGCGGTGGCTCTTGGCGGCGAGACGGCGCTGCCGCTCGCCGTAGGATGCGCGGGTCGGCCGGCGCTTCACCGGGATCCTGGCCGCCTGCGCGATCAGCTCGATCAGCCGGTCGATCGCCTCCCGGCGGTTGCGCTCCTGCGAGCGGAACCCGCGCGCGGTGATGACGATGACGCCGTCCCGTGTGCATCGGCTGCCGGCGAGCGCTCGCAGCCGCAGCTTCACCGGCGCGGACAGCGACGCGGTGGCGCGCGCATCGAAGCGGAGCTGTGCCGCGGTCGCCACCTTGTTGACGTTCTGGCCGCCGGGGCCGCCGGACTGGATGAAGCTGATCGCGAGCTCGGCGTCGTCGATGGCGATGCCGGGCGCTACCTCGATCCGCACCGGGGTGCCCGATCCGTGGTGGGCGAGGTGCCGGGCGTGCCGTAGCCGCCGCCGCCCGGCGTCTCGATGGTGATCGCGTCCCCCGGCATGAGGTGCATCTGGGAGATGCCGGCGATGGGTTCCACGCGTCCGTCGGCACGCTGGATGCTCTGCCGTCCGGCGGCTCCGGGCAGGCCGCCCTGCAGGCCGAAGGGCGGGAACTCCCGTCGCGAGGAGACCAGCACCGCCTGCATCGGCGCGAGGAAGCGCAACCGCCGCGTGGCACCGCTGCCGCCGCGATGCGCACCTTCCCCGCCGGATCCGGCGCGCACCGCGAACCGCTCGACGCGCACCGGATAGCGCAGCTCCAGCACCTCCGGATCGGTCATGCGGGTATTGGTCATGTGGCTCTGCACGGCGTCGGCGCCATCGAGATCGGCACCGGCGCCGGTGCCGCCGCAGATGGTCTCGTAGTATTGCCGGGCGTCGTCGCCGAACAGCAGGTTGTTCATCGTCCCCTGGCTGCAGGCCAGGATGCCGAGCGCCGCGAACAGGGCGTTGCACGCCGCCTGCGAGACCTCGGTGTTGCCGGCGACCACCGCGGCGCCGGGCTCCGGCGAGAGGAAGGTGCCGGGCGGGATCACGATTCGCAGCGGCACCAGGCAGCCGTCGTTGAGCGGGATGTCGTCGCCGGCGAGGCAGCGGAACACGTACAGCACGACCGCGCGCAGCACCGCGGGCGGCGCATTGAAGTTATCCGCGCGCTGCGGCGAGGTGCCGGTGAAGTCGATCACCGCCTCGCGCGCCGCCGCGTCGACGCGCACGGCGACCCGGAGTTGGCCGCCATCGTCCATCCGGTAGCTGAAGCTGCCGTCGCGCAGCCTGGTGATCGCGCGGCGCACGCTCTCCTCGGCGTTGCGCATCACCTGGCGCATGGCGCGCCGCAGGCTCCGAGCGCCGTGCAGGGCGAGCAGCCGGTGCAGCTCGGCCCGCGCGCGGGCATTGGCCGCGATCTGCGCCCGCACGTCGGCGACGTTGACGTCGGGGCTGCGCGCGGGGTGCGCCGAGCCGGCCAGCAGCGCGCGGAACTCGGCGTCGCGGAAGCGGCCGTTCGAGACCAGCAGGAAGTCGTCGATGACGACACCCTCCTCCTCGAGACGGCGGGAGAAGGCGGGAGTCGATCCCGGCACGCTGCCGCCGATGTCGGCGTGGTGGCCCCGGGAGGCGGCGAAGAACAGCAGCGTGTCGCCGCCCGCGTCGAACACCGGCGTGACCACGGTGACGTCGGGAAGATGCGTGCCGCCGTCGAAGGGGTTGTTCAGCGCGATCACGTCGCCCGGCCGCAGCTGGCCCGCGCGACGGCGCAGCACCGTGCGCACGCTCTCGCCCATGGCACCCAGATGCACCGGCACGTGCGGCGCGTTGGCGACCAGCGCGCCGTCGGCGTCGAAGATGGCGCAGGAGAAATCCAGACGTTCGCGTATGTTGACGCTCTGCGCCGTATGCTGCAGCACCGCGCCGGCCTGCTCGGCCACGTTCATGAACAGGTTGTTGAACAGCTCGGTGCGCATCGGGTCCGCGCACTCGTCGTCGGCCTCTCCCGGGCTCGCGATCGTCGCCTCGCCCGCGTCGCGCAGGATCATGTCGTCGTTGCCGGTTATCTCGGCACTCCAGCCGGGCTCGATCACGGTGGTCGCGTTGGCCTCGCTGACCAGCGCCGGCCCGTGCAGCCGGTCGCCGGCGCGCAACGTCGCCCGCTCGAACAGCGGTGCCCGGTGCGCGCGTCCGCCGCTCCAGATCTCCACGGTGCATGATGGCCGCAGCACCTCCGCGGTGCCGCGCGGCGGCGCCTGCGGCAGCGACGGCGCTTCGGCCCGCGCGCGCACCTCCACCACCAGCGCGTCGACGATGAGCGCCGGGTCCGACGCATCGAAGCCGAACCGCGCCCGATGCTCCGAGGCGACGTGCTCGGCCATCGTCTCGATGCTGTCGAACGGCACGATCAGCACGGCGTCGCTCGCTCCGTGGCGCAGATGCAGGCGGCACTCGGCGAGCATCGGCAGCCCGGAGGCGACCTGCTCGGCGAGTTCCTGCTGCGCTGCCCGCGACAGCGCGTCGGCGAGCGTGCGCAGCGGCTGCATCGCCTCCGGCGAGAGCGGCATCTCGACGGCCTGCTCGCGCATCACGCTCTGCTCGGCCAGACCCATGCCGAGCGCCGACAGGATGCCGGCGAACGGGTGGATCAGGACGGTGCGCATGCCGAGCTCGCGTGCCACCAGGCAGGCATGCTGGCCCCCCGCGCCGCCGAAGCAGTGCAGCACGAAGTCGGCCGGGTCCTTGCCGCGACGCACCGAGACCTCGCGGATCGCGCCGGCCATGCTGGCGACGGCGATGCGCAGGAAGCCCTCGGCCAGCGCGCGCGGATGCTGACGGATGCCGGTCTCGGCCGCGATCTCCTCGGCGAGTGCGGCGAAACCCTGCCGCACCGCCTCCTCGTCGAGCGGGGCGTCGCCGTCCGCTCCGAACAGCGACGGGAAGTGGGCGGGCTGGATCTTGCCGAGGCAGATATTGGCGTCGGTCACGGTCAGCGGGCCGCCGCGGCGATAGGCGCGCGGACCGGGATCGGCGCCGGCACTCTGCGGCCCGACGCGCAGCCTCGTGCCGTCGAAGCGCAGGATCGAGCCGCCGCCGGCGGCGATGCTGTGGATCGCCAGCATCGGCACGCGCAGCCGCAGGCCGTCGATCACGGTCTCGACGCGGCGCTCGAACGTCCCGGCGTAGAGTGCTACGTCGGTGGAGGTGCCCCCCATGTCGAAACTGATCACCCGCTCGAAGCCGGCGCGCCCGGCGGTCCGTGCCGCGGCCACGATGCCGCCGGCCGGGCCGGACAGGATGGCGTCGCGGCCGGCGAACCGCGCGCCGTCGATCAGGCCGCCGTGCGACTGCATGAACAGCAGCCGGGTATCGGGAAGCGCTGCCCGGAGCTGGTCGACATGCCGGCGCAGCAGCGGGGAGAGGTAGGCGTCGACGACGCTGGTCTGCGCGCGCGGGATCAGGCGCAGCAGCGGGCTGACCTGGTGGCTCGCGGAGACCTGGGTGAACCCTGCCGCGCGCGCCAGTGCCGCCAGCCGCTGCTCCATCGCGGGATGCCGCCAGGCGTGGATCAGCGCGATCGCGCAGCACTCGATGCCCTCGGCGCGCGCCTGTTCGAGGGCGGCGCGGGCGGCGTCCTCGTCGAGCGGCTCGATCTCGTCGCCGTCGGCGCCGGTGCGGCCGGTGATCTCGACGCAGCGCTCGTGCAGCGGTGCGGGCCGGGTGATGGCGAGGTCGAACAGGTTCGGCCGCGCCTGATCGCCGATCAGCAGCAGGTCGGCGAAGCCGCGATCGAGCAGCAGCAGCACGCGGGCGCCGCGTCGCTCCAGCAGGGCGTTGGTCGCCACCGTGGTGCCCATCCGCACGCTCTCGATCTCCGCCGCCGGGATCGGGGCGCCGGCCGGCAGGCCGAGCGACAGGGCGATGCCGGCCAGGGCGGCATCCTCGTGTCGGCCGCGGTCGCTGAGCAGCTTGCGGGTCGAGAGCCGGCCCTGCGGATCGCGCGCGATGACGTCGGTGAAGGTGCCGCCGCGGTCGATCCAGAACCGCCAGCCGGCGCGCGGGGCGACGGTCGGCTCAGCCACTTGGCGCATTCCGCGCGGCCCGCGTCGCCGCGCGGCGCCGGGGCGAGGGCTGGCAGGTCGGCGGTGCCGGCATGGCGTGAACCTCTCTCTCGGCGTGGAGACGCCCGCCGCGCGACGGAGTTCGTCGCGGCAGCGGCTCGCGCATGAGCCTCTACTTGGCGGGGTGGTCCGTCACATGATCGCGACTGCGGATATTCCGCTGTTGTCGCGGCAGCAAAAGTGCAGCTGGTGCAGTCAAGAAGAAAGCTGGCGCGGTGCGGTGAAAACGTCGACACTGCATCCGGTCAGCCACAGTCAGGAAGCGGACAGGACCATTGGGTGAGGCATTGATGAGCTCCGACACACCGGCCGCACGGGCATGGCGCCTCGTGCATGAGCGCAGGATGCCGGTCAAGGCGGCGGCACAGAGCATGGGGATGGTGCCACATCAGATCTTCGAGCTCCTGGCGCGCGAGAAGCTGCGTCGCGACGCGGTGTACGACCGGCGCGCCGCGGCGGCGCCGGCGGTCGGCCCGGAGGACAGCCCGCGCCTGCTCGCGCATCAGGCCGCGCTGCGCGACCGCGCGCTCGTGCTGCTGCAGCAGGGCATGGAGCCGGCGGCCATCTGCCTCAGGCTCGGCAAGCATGTCAGCTGGCTCAGCGACATACGAAAGAAGGCGTAGCACCGGCGCGGCGGCGCGGCCGGATCCGGTGCGCGCCGTCAGATGCGTATCAGCAGCTTGCCGAAGTTGCGTCCCTCGAGCATGCCGATGAAGGCCGCGGGCGCGTTCTCCAGGCCGTCGACGATGTCCTCGCGGTAGCGGATGCCGCCATCGCGCAGGCCGGCGCCGACCTCGCGCTGGAAATCCGGGTAGAGCGCCTCGACGAACTCCGTGTTGATGAAGCCGCGCACGGTCAGGCTCCTGGTCAGGATCGCGCGCATCGTCGCCGGCAGCTGGTCCGGCAGCCCCGTGCCGCCGCCGTTGTACTGCGCGATCAGGCCGCAGACCGGGACGCGCGCGTAGCTGTTGAGCAGCGGCAGCACCGCCTGCCAGACGGCACCTCCGACATTCTCGAAGTACACGTCGATGCCGTTCGGGCAGGCGTCCGCGAGCCGGGACGCGAAGTCGGGCTCGCGATGGTCGATCGCTGCATCTAGGCGCAGCGTATCGCGCAGGTAGGCGCATTTCTCCGCGCCGCCGGCGATGCCCACGGCCCTCGCGCCGCGCCGCTGCGCCAGCTGCCCGACCAGCGAGCCGACCGGACCGCTGGCCGCGGCGACCACCACGGTCTCGCCGCGCTGCGGCTTGCCGATGGCGAGCAGCCCGGCATAGGCGGTGAAGCCGGGCATGCCCAGCACGCCGAGGTTCGCGGTGAGCGGGGCCGCGTCGGGATCCAGCCGCACGACGCCGGCGGCGGAGGAGATCGCGTGCGAGCGCCAGCCGGTGTGGGCGCGGACGTCGTCGCCGGCGGCGAAGCCCGGGAGGTTCGAGGCGATCACCCGGCACAGCGTCTCGCCGGGCATCGCCTGGCCGATCTCGACCGGCTTCGCATAAGAGCGGGCGTCGTTCATGCGGCCGCGCATGTAGGGATCGAGCGACAGGAACCGGGCCTCGAGCAGCAGCTGGTTCGCACCAGGCTCCGGCACCGCGACGGTCTCGAGGCGGAAGTCGGCCGGCGTCGGACGTCCCTGGGGGCGGGCGGCGAGCACGACCTGGCGTGCCGTCAACTGTGTCACCGGCTCGGTCTCCTGCGCGGGACCACGACGATGCCGCCGTCGCGCGGCGAGGTAAAGCCGCGCGTCAGGGGCGCTCGATGTCGATGCTGCGCTTGCCGAAGAAGTGCATCATGCCGTGCGCGTACCAGGCGTCCGCCGCCCGCTCGCTGTAGCGCCCGGCGGGGATGTCCTGGTCGCCGGCGATCGCGGCGGTCGGCGGCAGGCGGAAGGTCATCGCCTGGATGGTCGGGTCGCGTCCCGCCCGCCAGTTGGCGCGGTTGCTGGCGCCGATGGCGTGCATCAGCCGGAAGTCGCCGACGATGGCGCCGAGTCGCGGGGCGAGGCCGAGCAGGCAGGCCGCCGCCAGGACGGGTGGGCCGAGCCGCGACAGCGCCGGGCGCGCCGGCCAGCGCGTCGAGGCGACCGCCAGCGCCACGAGCCCCAGGACCAGCCAGCCCTGGCGCAGGGTGTCGTGCCGCTGGCAGCACAGCACGCCGAACTGGAACAGCCCGGCGGCGATGGTGGCGGATGCGGCCAGCGTCAGGGCCGCGGCGAAGGCGGCCAGGGCGTGCAGGGTCTGGTCCCGCGTCGCACGCGCCGATGCAGCCGTCCGGCTCCAGCACCAGCGCACCCCGAAGAGGAACAGCAGCCTGGACGGCCAGGCCGGCCGGATATCGTCGAGCAGCACGCGCGGCACCGGCCGCAGGCTCTGCATCAGGTGGCGCAGCGGCGGCGCGTGCACCACCGCCTCGGGCGAGACCAGGCGGTGATGGGCGAGCGTCCAGAACACGAAGCCGGTGACCAGCAGGGGCGGCGGCAGCAGCAGCCCCGCGCATCGCCGGTGCGGCGGCGCCAGGGCGAGCCCGAGTGCGAGGGGTGCGGCGGCCATGGCGCCGGACTCGCTGCTGGCGGCGCAGGCGGTGAGGGCGGCGGACAGGGCGAGCGCGCCGGACCGGCCGCCGGTGCGGCCGTCGACGATCAGGAACAGCGCCAGGGTGGCGGCGGCCAGCGTGGTCAGGTAGGCGACGGCGCCGGCCGGCCAGTAGAACATCTCGGCGACCGGGTGGCCGAGCAGGAACATGCACAGGGTGGCGAGCCCGATCAGCATGCGCGGGCCGGCCGCGGCGCGCCGCGCGGAGGCCAGGGTCGCCGCGACCAGCACCCCCCAGAGCAGCGCCAGGAACGGCACGGTGAGCGGCTGCCGCAGCGCCGCGGCGGCACGGCAGAAGACGTAGTACAGCACCTCCGACAGCGGCCGCGGGCTCCAGCCGGTGATCCGCGTCTGCCACAGGAAGCGCAGCCTGCCCTCGCGGGCGTAGCCGGCGCAGAAGAACTCGTCCCCCTGCCAGTGGCCCTCGGGCAGCAGTGCCGCGTGCAGGCACAGCACCGCCAGCGCCACGCCTGCGGCCAGCGGGATGCCGCGCGCGAGGGCGCCGACTCGGGCAAGCTGGGAGATCGTCATGGCTGCCGCTTCTACAGCCCGATGGCGACGGCGGGCAGACGGCGCTAGGCTCGATCCATGCCTCATGCCGATTTCGTGCATCTCCGCGTGCACTCCGCCTACTCGCTCAGCCAGGGGGCGATCCGGGTTCCGGAGATCGCGGCCCTCGCCCGTGCGGCGCAGATGCCGGCGGTGGCGATCACCGATACCGGCAACCTGTTCGGGGCGCTGGAATTCTCGCAGTACTGCGCGGGCAAGGGGGTGCAGCCGATCATCGGCTGCCAGATCTCGCTGGCCGCGCGCCCCAGCAAGCCGGGCTCGCCGCCCGAGCCGGTGGTGCTGCTGGCGCGCGACGGCCAGGGCCTGGACAACCTGCAGCGGCTGTCGTCGCTGGGCTTCCTGCGCAGCGATCCGGCCGATCCGTGCATCTCGCTCGACACCCTGTTCGGCCACGCCGGCGGGCTGGTGCTGCTGACCGGCGGCCTGCGCGGACCGATCGGCCGGCTGCTGGCGGAGGGCCAGCAGGACGAGGCGCTGCGCCTGCTGGCGGCGATGAAGGAGGCGTTCGGCGACCTGACGCTGATGGAGCTGCAGCGCTTCGGCATGCCCGCGGAACGCGCGATCGAGCCGGGGATGATGGCACTCGCCGACCAGCTGGGCCTGCCGCTGGTGGCGACCAACGAGTGCTTCTTCGCCGACCCCTCGATGCACGAGGCGCACGACGCGCTGCGGGGCATCGCACAGGGGCGCACGCTGGCGGAGCGCGACCGCTGGCAGGTGACGCCGGAGCACTGGTTCAAGCCGGCGGACGCGATGCGCGCGCTGTTCGCGGACCTGCCGGAGGCCTGCGACAACACGCTGTCGGTGGCGCGGCTGTGCTGCGCGATGGTCGAGACGCGCAAGCCGCTGCTGCCGGCCTGCCCGAAGGTGCGCGCCGGCAGCACCGAGGCGGAGACGCTGCGCGCGATGGCGACCGAGGGACTCGCGGCGCGGCTGGAGACGATGCGGGCGGATGCGGCGATCCGGGCGCAGTACGGCGAGCGGCTCGCCTTCGAGCTCGACGTGATCGCGAAGATGGGCTTCTCCGGCTACTTCATGATCGTGGCCGACTTCATACAGTGGGCCAAGTCGCAGGGCATCCCGGTCGGTCCCGGACGCGGCTCGGGTGCCGGCTCGCTCGCCGCCTGGGCGCTGACCATCACCGACATCGACCCGATCCCGTTCGACCTGCTGTTCGAGCGCTTCCTCAATCCGGAGCGTGTGTCGATGCCAGACTTCGACATCGATTTCTGCCAGGACCGGCGCGACGAGGTGATCGAGTACGTGCGCCGCGAGTACGGCCCGAGCCGGGTGGCGCAGATCATCACCTTCGGCAAGCTGCAGGCGCGCGCCGCGGTGCGCG
>CAXTNB010000005.1:0-5404 GCA_964245385.1 uncultured Acetobacteraceae bacterium
TGCTTGGGATGCACGCAGAAGGCGCCGCGCGCGCCGAGCCGGTAGGCTTCCGCGACCGCCTCGGTCAGGGCGGGGATGTCGGTGAAGTCGCCGATGCTGCGGGCGAAGCCGAGCGCCGGCACCCCGGCGGCGCGCGCGATGAGGATCGAGGCGCGCAGCGGCTCCAGCCGCGCCTGCACGTCCGGCGCCACCAGCACGACGCTCGCCGACGACGTCGCCCCGCCGCCCACCGCCGCCCGGCCCAGGGCGGCGGAGGCATCCCCGTCCCAGCGCAGCCGCTCGCAGAGCAGCGGCCGGCCGCCGCGGCGGATCCGCATGCCGTCGCGCAACCAAAGGCGGCGCAGCCGCTCGCCGGAACCGCAGCGACCGAACACCCGGCTCTCGACGCCGAGGAAACGCGCGTCCGCCGCCATCTCGACCTCGAGCGAGCGGTCGAGCCTGGCCCGGTCGAACAGGATGGTCTCCTGCGGCAGCCACTCCAGCGTCGCGGCCGGGCCGATCGTCAGCGTCACCGCGATCCGTGCCGGCGGATCGCCGGCGCGCGCGCGGTAGCAGCGCTCCGACGCCTGCCCGGACAGCGTCAGCCGGGCGCCGGCGCCGCAGGCGACGCCGGTCGACAGCCGATCTCCCGCGGCGACGCCGCCGGAGACGTTGACCATCACCGCTTCCAGCGGCGCGTCCGCTACCACCCTCGGGAAACGCAGCTTCAGGCATCCGTCCTGGCCCAGATGCTGGATCCGCGTGCGGCCATCGAGGTCGGCTGCCACCGAGAGGCGCAGCGCTCCGGAAGAACGCTGCAGCGCCGGCGCCGTCGTCGTGTGACCCATGCCGTCGCAGATCCCATCGCCCCCGCCTCCACGCGACGCTCGCGGCGCCGTACCTCGCACGCGGCGCTCGCGGCCCCAGGCGACGATGCAGCGGCGGCGACGTCCCGTCCAGATCCCCCGCGCTCCTGGCGGACCCTGACGGCCGAGCCGCGAGGTGCCCGGCGAGCCGCACTTCCCGACCTTGACTCGGAACCCGTCTCGGTCAGCTGTGGGACCCGGTGACCGAAGGGTGCGGGATGGCCGTCTTCTACGTGATGCTCGCCGTGCTGGCGGGCACGATGCTGCCGTTGCAGGCGGCGATCAACGCCAGGCTCGCGCGCGTGGTGGGCTCGCCGGTCTGGGCGGCCGCCATCTCGGGCCTGGTGCTGACCGTGGCCCTGGCCCTGGTCGGGATGGCGATGATGCGCGCGCTGCCCCGCACGACCGGCATCGGCAGCCTGCCCTGGTGGGCCTGGACGGGAGGATTGTGCGGCGCCGTGGTGCTGTCGGCGACCACGACCATCGCGCCGCGCCTCGGCACGGCGAGCATGATCGCCCTGGTCATGTTCGGCCAGGTGGCCTGCTCGCTGACCCTGGATCATCTCGGCCTGTTCGGGCTGACGGCGCAGCCGATCACCGGCAGGCGCTTCGCCGCCGGTGCCCTGCTGCTGGCCGGCGCCGCGCTGATGCGGTAGCCCGATGCCGGGCGACCATGCCGTCCCCATGCAGATCGACCGCGGCCGCCGCCTCTGGCTCGATCCGTCGGACCCGCGGTTCGTGCAGGATCCCTATCGCAGCTACGAGGCGATGCGTGCGGCCGGTCCCGCCCTGTTCTGGGAGCAGTACGGCCACTGGTGCCTGTTCGACCACGACGGCGTCTCGGCCGGCCTGCGCGACCGCAGGCTGGGGCGCGAAATCCTGCACGTGGCGAGCCGCGAGGAGCTCGGCTGGGAGGAGATCCCGGCGCGCCTGGCGCCGTTCTACGACGTGGACGCCCTCAGCATGCTCGAGCGCGAGCCGCCGGCGCACACCCGGCTGCGCGGCCTGGTCAGCCGCGCCTTCGTCACGCGCCAGGTGGAGCGGCTCAGGCCGCGCATCGCCGCCCTCGCGCACGGCCTGATCGACGGGTTCGAGGCCGACGGCCGCACCGAGCTGATCGCCTCGCTGGCGGTTCCGGTGCCGGTGGCGGTGATCGCCGAGCTGCTCGGCGTGCCGGCGCAGGCAGGCGGCCAGCTGCTCGACTGGTCGCACCGGATGGTGGCGATGTACCGGATCGGCCGCACCCGCGCCGAGGAGGACAGCGCGGTGGCGGCGACCACCGAGTTCGTGGAGTTCCTCAAGGAGCTGGTTCAGGCGCGTCGGCGGACGCCGCAGGACGACCTGGTCAGCCGGCTGATCGAGGCCCGCGACGAGGGCGGCCGGCTGACCGAGGACGAGCTGATCGCCAGCTGCATCCTGCTGCTCAATGCCGGCCACGAGGCGACCGTGCACGCGATCGGCAACGGCGTGCGCGCGGTGCTGCAGAGCGGTTGCGACGGCCGCTCGCTGTGGGGCACGGATGCGGCCGTGCAGGCGACGGTGGAGGAAGCCCTGCGCATCGACCCGCCGCTGCACATGTTCACCCGCTACGCGATGAGCGACCTCGACTGCGCCGGCATCGCGCTGCGCAGGGGCGAGCGGATCGGGCTGATGCTGGGAGCCGCCAACCACGACCCCGCCGCCTACGCCGAGCCGCGACGGTTCCAGCCCGGCCGTCCCGGACCCGGTCATGTCAGCTTCGGCGGCGGCATCCATTTCTGCCTCGGCGCGCCGCTCGCGCGCCTGGAGCTGCAGGTGGTGCTGCCGATCCTGATGCGCAGGCTGCCGAGGCTGCGCCTGGCGCGGACGCCGAGCTACGCCGACCGCTACCATTTCCGCGGCCTGACGACGCTCGATCTCGCCTGGTGCTAGTGTCCCGTCGCGCCCGGGCGCATCCGATCGGGCGTCTACCGGATCGCGAGGGCGCCCGTTATACGGCGTCGACGCGTGGCGGGCCGGACCGTGCGCCGCTACCGAGAGTGCCACCACATCATGCCCAGCCTGTCTCTCGCCGAGCCGGCGGCCAAGGCGCGACCTCGAACCGAGGAGGTCGCGGTCCTCCTCTGCCTGCTCTACCTGCTGGCCTGCGCCGCACTGGTGCGGGTGCATGCGGGCGTCGTCGTCTACCCGCTCGACGACAGCTACATCCACATGGCGCTCGGCCGCACCCTCGCCACCAGCGGCGTCTGGGGCGTGCAGCCGAGCGACTGGAGCGCCGCCTCCTCCTCCCCGCTCTACACCGTGATGCTGGCGGGGCTGTCGCTGCTGTGGCCGACCTCGCTGCTCGACTTCAGCTTCGCGCCGCTGCTCCTCAACATGGCCGTAGGGGTGACGCTGCTCTACCGCTTGCGCCGCTCGCTCGGCGCCGCGGCGCTGCTCTTCCTCGCCGGCCCGCTGGTCCCCCTCACGCTGCTCGGCATGGAACACCTGCTGCACATCCTGCTCGTGCTGCCGCTGGCCACCCTGGGCGTGGCGGCACTGTCGCAGCCGCGGCCGCGCTATGCCGCGCTCGCGCTGCTCACGATCGCCGCCGTCTCCTGCCGCTACGAGAGCCTGGTGGTCACGCTGATGCTGTGCGGCTTCTCGCTGCTGCGCCGTCGCTGGATCCTGGCCGCCCTGTTCCCGCTCGCGTCCGCCCTGCCGCTCTGCGCCTGCGGGGCGCTCTGGATGGCGCATGGCGGCTGGTTCGAGCCCAACTCGCTGCTGCTCAAGGCGCCGCTGCCGCACGGCTCGCTCCGCCTCGTCGCGGCGGGGATCCTCAACACGCTGCACCTGAACTTCTACCGCAAGTCCTACCCCTCCGCCGTGACCCTGATCGCCATCACCACCATCACGGCGCTGCACACGCTCGGCGCCCTGGCGGCCAGCCGGTCGAGCGGCCGCCAGCTCACCCCCGCCGTCCTGCTCGGCATCCTCGCCGTGGTCTCCAGCGCGGCGCAGTACTGCTTCGGCTCGGTCGGCTGGCTGTATCGCTACGAGGCCTGGCTGCTCATGCTCAACGCGGTCGCCTGCCTGGCGCTGCTGCCCGGACGGGCCATGATCGCCGTGCTGGCCCTGGTGCTCCTGCCGCGCGCCTACCTGGACACGCGGGACACGCAGACCGCTCCCACCGATCGCCTCTACCAGCATTTCGCGGCCGCCGACTTCGTCGCCACATTCTACCCGCACCGGACGGTTGCGGTGAACGATCTGGGGATCATGGCCTGGTTCTCGCACGCGACCGTGCTCGACGTCTTCGGGCTCGGCTCGAACGAGCCGGTCGCGATGCGAAGGGCGCACGACTACGATGCCGACGCCGTCGCGCGATGGACCGCGCGCCGCCACGTCGCGGTCGCGATCCTGGAGCCCTGCTGGAGCGAGATCGCGCGCATCACCCCGGCCTCGTGGAGCCTCGTCGAGACCTGGCAGTTCCCGCGCAACACGGTGTTCTACGATCGCACCGTGGGCTTCTACGCGCCGACGCCCGACGGCGCCGCGATCCTGCGACGCGACCTCGCGGCCTACCGGACGCCGGCCGCGATCCACCGCACCGTCGTTCCCGCGGATGCGAGCGCTGCCGCACGGCGCGCCGCGCTGGTCTGCGACTGACAGGCGCGCCGTCCTGCCGGCGCTACCGCCCGGCCGCATCGCCGCGTGCGGCGTTCGAGCCGTCGGCGAGGCACTTCTGCATGTTGGCGTAGAAGACGTAGGCGTAGCTGGTTCCCGACGCGTCATGCGAGACCACCGTCTCCACCGGCACGTCGTGGTCGTCGTAGACGTTCCTGACGTGGACGTCGAAGCCGTTGTCGTGAAGCATCTTGGCCTCGATCTGCGGCGAGAACGACGCCGTGCAGCCGCCATCCGAATCCGCGATGAACCAGCTCCTGTCCGATCTTCCCGAGCTCACGTCGGCGGGCGCTTCGGCCGCGTCGGGTACCTGCACCCCCTCGCCGGTCGGCACCAGCCTGAGATCGATGAGCGGGGCGACGAACCGGCCGTTGCCGGCGGGCCAGGAACCGGCGACCGGGACGACAACCGCGGTGTTCCGGAACCGCTCCAGCACGCTCAGCCGCTCGCCGATCTGCAGGTCCTGGCAGCCGCCCCGGCGCGCGACGTCCAGATCCATCGCTTCGGGCTTCTCGCGATGCGTCCGGCTGTTGCCGCCATGCAGGGTCAGCGCGGCGAGCGCATCGGCGGAGCTGCACATGATGCCGGGCGCGGCGACGACCGCCTCCTCCGCCTCGGCGAGGGAAGAAAACGACAAGCAGCCTATGCTCATCATTAAGTACATTCGTATCAAAGCAATCAGGTTCCTCCAGTAACGACGGGCGCCGCCAAGCAGTATGACGCTCTTCCGGCGCCGTTCAAGCATGACGCGTCATCCCGCCACGGCTCGGTTCTCGCAGGCCGGCCGCCGTGACCCGAGCAAGTGCATCGGCTCGATCGGAGCCGATCCTGCTCCGGCAGGCTGCTGCACGCGCGGAGCATCGGCAGGAGGAAATCCGACACTTGATGGATCGGGGTCTGGGGCCGCCGGCCCC
>CAXTNB010000005.1:5414-24074 GCA_964245385.1 uncultured Acetobacteraceae bacterium
CCCCCCCACCCCCACCCCGCCCCCCGGGGGGGGGGCCCCCCCCCCCCCCCCCGGGTCGAGGGCAGAGCCCTTGCCTGCTCCTTCTTCGCATCCTGCCAGTTGGGCCAGCACCGGTGCGGCTTGGCGCCGGGCGGCGCGGGCGAGTCGGAACGTCACGGCGCTGCAGTCGAGGCGCGCCTCCCGGCCGCCGGGAACGCGAAGGCCAGCGTATCGCGCCTTTATCCGGCCCTTATGCGCCTGCGCAACACCCGCATCGCGGCTTTACCCGATCAGCCCGTAATGACTGGCTCGGATCTTGGAGGGCTTCGATTGTCCGACCTCATGGTGCTTCTGCTCGGAACCGGCGGCATCCTGCTCATGGCCGCCTACGCGGCGCTGTGCGACCGGATCTGACGCGATGCTCGACCTCGCGCTCGGCGGCATCACCGCGTTCGCCCTGATGATCTACCTCGTGTGGGCGCTCGTCCGCCCGGAAGATCTCTGAGGCGGCCATGACGCTCGTCGGTTGGCTGCAGATCAGCCTCGTCCTCGCCCTCGTCTTCGCCACCGCGGTGCCGCTCGGGCGCTACGTCGCCTCGGTGCTGCAAGGTCGGCAGCGATGGCTCGCCGCCGTCGAGCGCGGCTTCTACGCGCTCGGCGGCATCTCGCCCGATCGAGGGATGACGTGGCGGGCCTACGCGACCGCGCTGATCGTGCTGAACGCGGCACATTTCGCGATCCTGTACCTGATGTTGCGGTTCCAGAACCTGCTCCCGCTCGACCCGCAGGGCATCGCCGGCATGTCGCCGCGGCTCGCGTTCAACACCGCGATGAGTTTCGTCACCAACACGAACTGGCAGGCCTACGCGGGCGAGCAGGCCGTCTCCTACGGCAGCCAGATGTGGGGGCTGACCGTCCACAACTTCCTCTCGGCCGCGTCCGGCATCGCCGCGGCCGCCGCGGTCACCCGGGCGTTCGCGACGGGTGGCGCGAAGGAGATCGGCAATTTCTGGGCGGACCTGACGCGCGTCACCCTCTACCTCCTCCTGCCGCTCGCGATCGGTATCGCGATCCTCCTGATCCTGTGCGGCGTGCCGCAGACGCTGGGTCCGTCGATCGGGGCGACCACGCTGGAGGGCGCCAAGCAGCTGATCGCCCGTGGCCCGATCGCGTTCCAGGAGGCGATCAAGCTGGTCGGCACCAACGGCGGCGGCTTCTTCAACGCCAACTCCGCGCACCCGTTCGAGAACCCGACGGCGGTGTCGAACGTGCTCGAGACCTGGTGCGAGATCATCATCCCGTTCTCGCTGGCGATCGCGTTCGGCGTCATCGTCGGCGACCGCCGGCAGGGGGTGGCCCTGTTCTGGACGATGGCCATCGTCATGGTCGGCTGCGTCGTGCTGACCTACTGGGCGGAGGCCGGCGGCAACCCGCTGCTGACCGCGCTCGGCGTCGATCCCGCCATGGGCAACCTCGAGGGCAAGGAGGTGCGGTTCGGCACGGCGACGTCCTCGCTGTTCGCGGTGACGACGACGGCGACGTCGGACGGCGCGGTGATCGCGATGCATGACAGCTTCACCCCGCTCGGCGGCCTGCTGCCGCTGTTCCTGATCCAGCTCGGCGAGATCGTGCCCGGCGGCGTCGGCTCGGGCCTCTACGGCATCCTCGTGTTCGCCCTGCTGGCGGTGTTCGTCGCCGGCCTGATGGTCGGCCGCACCCCGGAATATCTCGGCAAGAAGGTGCAGGCCAAGGAGGTCAAGCTCGCGATGCTGGCGGTGCTGATCCTGCCGCTGTGCATCCTGGGCGGCACCGCATGCTCGCTCAACACCGCGAGCGGCGTGGCCTCGCTCGCCAACGCCGGGCCGCACGGGCTCAGCGAGATGCTGTACGCGTGGAGCAGCGTCACGGGCAACAACGGCAGCGCGTTCGCCGGGCTGTCGGCCGACACGCCGCTGCTCGACTACGGGCTGGGCGCGGCGATGCTGCTGGGCCGGTTCGCCTTCATGATCCCGGTGCTGGCCATCGCGGGATCCCTCGCCGCCAAGCCGAAGCTCCCCGGCAGCGCGGGCACGTTCCCGACGCACGGACCGCTGTATATCGGCCTGCTGATCGGCACCATCCTGATCCTGGGCGGACTGCAGTACCTGCCCGCGCTCGCCCTCGGCCCGATCGCGGAACACTTCGCGATGCTGGCAGGCCAGCGCTTCTGAGGATCCGACGATGACCGACACCGCCGCCACCATCTCGCTCTTCGACGGCCGCATCATCGGCCGTGCGGCGCGGGACGCCCTGCTCAAGCTCAACCCGGCCACGCTGGCCCGGAACCCGGTGATCTTCGTCACCGAGGTGGTGGCGGCACTCGTCACCGTGCTCGGCGCGCGCGACACGCTGCGCGGCGCGCCCCATGCGTTCGCACTGTCCATCGCCGCCTGGCTATGGCTGACGGTGCTGTTCGCGACCTTCGCCGAGGCGGTCGCCGAAGGGCGCGGCCGCGCGCGTGCCGACAGCCTGCGCCGCGCGCGCAGCGACGCCGTCGCCAAGCGGCTGATCGGCGGCGCTCGCGACCGCGCCGAGAGCATCCCGAGTGCCGCGTTGCGCGTGGGCGACCTCGTGCTGGTCGAGGCCGGCGACCTCATCCCGTCGGACGGCGAAGTGGTCGAGGGTGTGGCGAGCGTCAACGAGAGCGCCATCACCGGCGAGAGCGCGCCGGTCATCCGCGAGGCCGGCGGCGACCGCTCCGCCGTCACCGGGGGCACGCAGGTGGTGAGCGACAGCCTGATCGTGCGCATCACCGCCGCCCCCGGCAGCACCTTCCTCGACCGCATGATCGCGCTGGTGGAGGGCGCCTCGCGCCGCAAGACGCCGAACGAGATCGCGCTCGATATCCTGCTCGCGGGTCTCACGATCATCTTCCTGATCGCCGTCGTGACGCTGGTGGGCCTCGCGCGGTACAGCGGCACGATGCTGAGGCCGCCGGTGCTCGCGGCGCTGCTCGTCACGCTGATCCCGACGACCATCGGCGGGCTGCTCTCGGCGATCGGCATCGCCGGGATGGACCGGCTGGTGCGGTTCAACGTGGTCGCCACCTCCGGTCGCGCGGTGGAGGCGGCCGGCGACGTCGACACGCTGCTGCTCGACAAGACCGGCACGATCACCTTCGGCAACCGCGCGGCCGCGGCGCTCTACCCGGTGCCGGGCACCTCCGAGCGCGAACTGGCCGAAGCGGCGGTGCTCTCCTCGCTCGGCGACGACACGCCGGAGGGCCGTTCCATCCTCGCCTTCGTGCGCGACCGCTTCGGCTTCTCGGCGGAGCGACCGTCGGACGCGCAGGTCATCGCGTTCAGCGCCAACACGCGCGTCTCGGGCCTGGACTCGCGAGGCCGCTCCTGGCGCAAGGGCGCGGTGGACAGCGTGGTCGCGCTGTCGGGCGGCGGCGCGCCGGCGGCGCTCACCGCGGCGGTGGACCGCGTCGCGCGCGCCGGCAGCACGCCGCTCGCCGTCAGCCTCGACGACCGGCTGCTCGGCGTCGTCGAGCTGAAGGACATCGTCAAGCCCGGCATCCGCGAGCGCTTCGACGCGCTGCGCCGCATGGGCATCCGCACCGTGATGATCACCGGCGACAACAAGGTGACGGCGGCGGCGATCGCGACCGAGGCCGGCGTCGACGACTTCCTCGCGCAGGCGACGCCGCAGGACAAGCTCGACTACATCCGCCGCGTGCAGGCCGAGGGACGGCTGGTCGCGATGTGCGGCGACGGCACCAACGACGCGCCGGCGCTCGCCCAGGCCGATGTCGGCGTCGCGATGCAGACCGGTACGCAGGCCGCACGCGAGGCGGGCAACATGGTCGACCTCGACAGCGACCCGACCAAGCTCATCGAGGTGGTCGAGATCGGCAAGCAGCTGCTCATCACGCGCGGCAGCCTCACCACGTTCAGCATCGCCAACGACGTGAGCAAGTATTTCGCGATCCTTCCCGCGATCTTCGTCGTGACCTACCCGCAGCTCGGCGTGCTCAACGTCATGCGTCTGGCGACGCCGCAGAGCGCGATCCTCTCGGCGGTGATCTTCAACGCGCTGATCATCGTGGCACTCGTGCCGCTCGCGCTGCGCGGCGTGAAGTTCACGCCGATCGGCGCGGCCGCGCTGCTGCGCCGCAACCTGCTGATCTACGGCCTCGGCGGCCTCGTGGCACCGTTCGTCGGGATCAAGCTCATCGACCTCCTCCTCGTCGCCCTGGGGCTCGCCTGACCCATGATCCATCTCCGTCCCGCGCTCGTGCTGATCGTGCTGTTCACCGCGCTCACCGGGGTGGCACTGCCGCTCGGGTTCTCCGGCGCCGCCACCGTCCTCGTCCCCAGGCTCGCCGGCGGCTCGCTGATCGAGCGGGACGGGCGGATCGTCGGCTCGGCGCTGATCGGCCAGAACTTCACCGCCGCGCGCTACTTCCACGGCCGCCCGAGTGCGACCACCGACACCGACCCGAAAGACCCGACCAAGACGATCGCAGCCCCCTACGACGCCAGCAACAGCGCCGGCAGCAATCTCGGCCCCACCAGCAAGGCGCTGCTCGACCGCGTGAAGGCCGATGTCGGCGCGGCCACCGGGGTGCCGGCCGACGCGGTGACGAGTTCGGCCAGCGGTCTGGATCCGCACATATCCCCGGCCAACGCCGAGCGTCAGGTCGCGCGGGTCGCGGCCGCCCGCGGCCTGCCGGAAGCCCGGGTGCGCGACATCGTCGCGGCCCACGTCGAGGGCCGGCTGTTCGGCCTGATCGGCGAGCCGCGGGTGAACGTGCTCGCCCTCAACATGGCGCTGGACGCGGCAGCTCCGCGCTAAACTGGTGGGATGCCAGTCGATTCGCGCCGCCACGATACGCGTCCCGACCCCGACGCGCTGCTCGCCGCCACCGCCGAGCGGTCGCAGGGACAGCTCAAGGTGTTCCTCGGCGCGGCGCCGGGTGTCGGCAAGACGTTCGAGATGCTGACGCAGGCGCGCCGGCGCCGGGCCGAGGGTGTCGACGTGCTGGCGGGGGTCATCGAGACGCACGGCCGTGCGGACACCATCGCGCAGCTCGACGGCCTGCCCGCGCTGCCGCTGCGCGACGTGCCGTATCGCGGGCAGGATCTGAGGGAGTTCGACCTCGACGCGGCCCTCGCCCGGCATCCTGGGCTGCTGCTGGTGGACGAGCTGGCGCACACGAACGCGCCCGGCAGCCGGCACGCCAAGCGGTGGGAGGACGTGGCCGAGCTGCTCACCGCCGGCATCCCGGTGTGGGCCACGCTCAACGTCCAGCACCTCGAGAGCCTCAACGACGACGTGGCGCGGATCACCGGCGTCCGCCCGGCCGAGACGCTGCCCGACCGGGTGCTCGAGATGGCCGACGAGGTCGAGATGGTCGACCTGTCGCCGGCCGACCTGCTGGAGCGGCTGCGCGCCGGCAAGGTGTACCGGGCGGACACGGCGCGCCGCGCGGCGGAGGGATTCTTCAAGGAGGGCAACCTCGCCGCCCTGAGGGAGATCGCCCTGCGACGCGTCGCGGCGCACGTGGACGGCGACCTGCAGGATTGGCGGCGGCGCAGCGGCGTCACCGGGCCGTCGCCCGCCTCCGACCGCGTGCTGGCGCTGATCGGTCCGGACGCGTCGGCCGAGGCGGTCGTGCGCCAGGCCAGGCGGCTGGCACAGGCGCTGCGTGCGCCGTGGGTGGCGCTGCACGTCGAACGGCCGGGAAGCGGCGCGGGCACAGCCGGGGACGCGCGGGGCCCGCTGGCGCTGGCGGCGGCGCTGGGCGCGCAGATCGATCAACGGCCGGCCGAGGGCGATCTGATCGAGACGCTGATGGCCGCGGCGAATGCCGTCAACGCGACGCACCTGGTCATCGGCCGTGCCCGCACGGGCTTCTGGCGCCGGCTGAGCGGGCGCACCCTGGGCGCCGAACTGATGCGACGCGCCCCGGACTTCGCGCTGCACGTGGTGCCGGCGCCCGGGCCCGTCGTCCGCCGGCCGCGAAGCTCGCGCGGACGATCGGCGGGATCTCGGGCCTGGATGGCGGCTCCGGCGGTCGTTGCCGCCGTGACCTGCCTCGGGATCCTGCTGCGCAAGGTGCTGCCCGGCGAGGCGATGGGGATGGTCTATCTCGCCGCAGTCACGGCGGTCGCCGCCCTCGGCGGCCTGGGTCCGGCGATCGCCGCGGCCGCGCTGGGCTTCCTCGCCTGGGACTTCTTCTTCATCCCGCCGCTCTACGGGGTGACGATCCAGAGCCCGCGCGACGTGGTGGCGCTGCTCGTGTTCGCAGCCGTCGCCCTGCTGAGCGGGGGCTTGGCTGGCCGCGTGCAGGCCGAGGCGCGGGCGGCGGCCGCACGCATCGAGGGATTGCGCAGGGTCGGCGCGTTCAGCCGCCGGCTGGGCGAGCCCGCGACCGAGCCTGACCTGCTCGTCGAGATCGCCCGCCAGGCCGCGGCCCTCGCGGGGCAGTCGGTCGTGCTCGCCGGCAGCGCGAGCGACGCCGCCGTGCTCGCGCGCGAGCCAGCCACGACCGAGCTCGACGAGGGCGGATGGGCCGCGGCGCGCTGGGCGCTGGCGCACGGCGAGCCGACCGGGCGCGGCACCGGCACGCTGCCGGGCGCGCGCTGGCGGTTCCTGCCGCTCCAGACCGTGCGCGGCCTGGTCGGCGTGCTGGGTGTGCACCCCGAAAGCACCCTCGACGATCCGCTGCTGCAGGCGATGGAGGCGCTGGCCGACCAGGCGGCGATCGCGCTGGAGCGGGTCCGACTTGCCGCCGAGGCAGCGCGAGCGGAGGCGCTGGAGAGCACGCAGCGGCTTCGCACGGCGCTGCTGGCCTCGCTCGGTCACGACCTCCGCACGCCGCTGGCAGGCATCCAGGGCGCGGCGGGGACGTTGCGGATGGCGTGGGAGAACCTCACGCCAGCCACTCGCGCCGACCTGCTCGCCAGCATCGAGGACGACGTGAGCCGCATGGCGCGCTTCCTCGGCAACATCTCGGAGCTGACCCGACTCGAGAGCGGCGAGATCAAGCCGCGGCTCGTTCCGGTGGCCGTGGCCGACACGGTGCACGCGGCACTCGCCCGCCTGCCGCTCGCGCTGCTGGTCAGCGTGCAGATCGAGGGGAGGATGGAAGCGCTGGCCGATCCGGCGCTGCTGGAGCAGGTGGTGTTCAACGTGCTGGACAACGCGATCAAGTACGGTCCGGCCAATGGGCTGGTTCGGGTCCGCGCGGCGCGGGAGGGCGCGATGATCGCGATCGAGGTGGAGGACGAGGGCATCGGCATCCCGCCGGACGACCTGCCGCACGTGTTCGACAGCTTCTTCCGCGTGCGTCGCGGCGACCGGGCAGCGGCCGATTCCGGGACCGGTCTCGGGCTCGCCATCGCGCGCGGGCTCGTCGAGGCGATGGACGGCAGGATCGAGGCGCGCAGCCCGCGTCCGAACCGCGCGCCGGATGCGGCGCCGGGCGCAGTCGTCACCATCCGCGTGCCGGTCGCCGCCGCGTGAGCCTCGCCCGCATCCTCGTCATCGACGACGAGCCTCAGATGCACCGCTTCCTGCGTCCCGCGCTCGAGGCGGCGGGCTACGCCGTCGAGCGCGCGGACACGGCGGCCGAGGGACTGCGTCTGGCCGCCTCGCGCGCGCCGGACGCCGTGCTGCTCGACCTCGGCCTGCCGGACCTCGACGGCCAGGATGCGCTGGCACGGTTGCGCGCGTTCAGCGCCGTGCCCGTCATCGTGCTGTCCGCCCGCGACCGCGAGGCCGACAAGATCGCGGCACTGGACGGCGGCGCCGACGACTACGTGGAGAAACCCTTCGGCGTCGGCGAGTTGCTGGCGCGCATCCGCACCGCGCTCCGTCACCGCCGGGGTCAGGAGGGCGTCCCCGACATCATCCGGCTGCCGGGGCTGGAGGTCGATCTGGTGCGGCGGACGGCACGGCTCGACGAGGAGGAGCTGGCGCTCAGTCCGCGCGAGTGGAGCCTGCTGTCGCTGCTCGCGCGCCATGCCGGCCGCGTGTTGACCCACCGCCAGATCCTGACCGCCGTGTGGGGACCGGCTCATGTCGACGACGTGCAGTACCTCCGCGTCTATGTCGGCCAGCTCCGGCAAAAGCTCCGCCGGGCGGCACGGCTGATCACGACCGAGGCGGGCGTCGGCTATCGGATCAAGGACGACCCATAGTGCGGCCGGGAGCGGCGGGGCAGGCGGGGATCGAGCGCGATCTTCATGCGGTGACCTCTTCGTCCGGATCGTACAGCGCCGGCCGCGGCGGCATCGCGATCGCCACGACCGCGCCGCTGCCCTGCGCGCTCACGCAGGCGTCGGAGGCGACGGCGGCGGCGTAGCCGTCCCAGCTGCTCGGACCGACCGGTCCTCCCCGCCCGCAGCGGTCGATGAACTCCTGCAGCTCGACGTCGTAGGCGTCGATGAAGCGCTGCTTCCAGTCGGTCAGGATCGTGGTCGAGTGCGTCGCCGCGAGGCGCACGCCGACCGCGCCGGGCTCCGGCAGCCGGGCGGTGCCGAGCTCGCCCACGACCTCGCACTGGATGTCGTACCCGTACTGGCAGTTGACGAAGATCTCGACGTCGATCCGCACTCCCGACGCGGTCTCCAGCAGGACGATCTGCGGATCGCGCATGTCGATGCGCAGGCGGCTCGAGCTGCGCGGGAACACCACCTGGGCGGAGACGTAGTCGTCGCGGAGCAGCCAGCGCAGCACGTCGAGCTCGTGCACCAGCGTGTCGTTGATCGCCATCTCGGTGGTGAAGTGCGCGGGCGCGGCCGCGTTGCGGTGCGCGCAGTGCACCATCAGCGGGGCTCCGATGGTGCCGCCCTGCACCAGCTTCCTGAGCGCACGGTAGCCGGCGTCGTAGGGCCGCATGAAGCCGACCTGCACCAGCCGCCGGCCATGCGCGATCTCCGCCTCGACGATCCGGCGGCAATCCGCCTCGGTGGTGGCGAGCGGCTTCTCGCAGAACACGAACTTGCCGGCCTCGATCGCCGCCAGCACGTACTGCGCGTGCGTCGCACCCCAGGAGGCGACCAGCACGGCGTCGACCTCCGGCGCCGCGATCAGCGCCTGGCCGGTCTCATGGATCCGCACGTCCCCGTACGGCAGGACCGCCGCCCGCGCCTGCTCCAGGTCGATGTCGCTGGCGGCCACCACGGCCGCGCCACGCAGCACCCGGCTGCACCGCCTGATGTGGTCGCGCCCGATCGCGCCGGTGCCGATCACGCCGATCCCGAGCGTCATCCCGCGGTCGCTCCGGCTCAGCCCAGCGTCGGCATCACGAACTCGGCCCCCGCGCGTATGCCGGTCGGCCAGCGCGAGGTGACGGTCTTCAGCTTGGTGAAGAAGCGGATCCCCTCCGGACCGTGCATGTGGTGGTCGCCGAACAGCGAGGATTTCCAGCCGCCGAACGAGTGGAACGCCATCGGCACCGGGATCGGCACGTTCACGCCGACCATCCCCGCCTGCACGCCGTGCACGAAGGCGCGCGCGGCGTCGCCGTCGCGGGTGAAGATCGCGGTGCCGTTGCCGAACTCGTGGCCGTTGACCAGTTCCAGGGCGTCGTCGAACGCCGGCGCGCGCACCACCGAGAGCACCGGCCCGAAGATCTCCTCGCGGTAGATGCGCATGTCCGGGGTGACGTCGTCGAACAACGTGCCGCCGATGAAGAAGCCGTCCTCGTAGCCCTGCAGCCGGAGGTTGCGGCCGTCCACGACCAGCTTGGCGCCCTCGGCCACCCCGGCGTCGACGTAGCCGCTCACCCGCTCCAGGTGCGCCCTGGTCACCAGCGGTCCCATCTCCGCGTCCGCCTCGGTGCCGGCGCCGATCTTCAGCGCGCGGACCCGCTGCGCCAGCGTCTCGACCAGCTCGTCCGCCACCCGGCCGACCGCGACGGCGACCGAGATCGCCATGCAGCGCTCGCCGGCCGAGCCGTAGGCGGCACCCATCAGCGCATCGACGGTCTTGTCCAGGTCGCAGTCCGGCATGATGACGGCGTGGTTCTTGGCACCGCCCAGCGCCTGCACGCGCTTGCCGTGCGCCACACCGGTCTGCTGGATGTAGCGCGCGATCGGCGTCGAGCCGACGAAGCTGACCGCCTGGATGTCGGGATGCCGCAGGATGGCGTCCACGACCTGCTTGTCGCCCTGGACCACCTGCATGACGCCGTCCGGCAGCCCGGCACGCTTCAGCAGGTCGGCCAGCATCAGCGAGGCCGAAGGGTCGCGCTCCGACGGCTTGAGGATGAAGCAGTTGCCGGCGGCGATCGCCATCGGCATCATCCACAGCGGCACCATCACCGGGAAGTTGAACGGCGTGATCCCGGCCACGACGCCGAGCGGCTGGCGCATCGAGTAGGCGTCGATCCCGCGCCCCGCCTGCTCGGTGAAGTCGCCCTTGAGCAGCTCCGGGGCGGCGGTCGCGTACTCCACCACCTCCATGCCGCGGGTGACCTCGCCGAGCGCGTCCGACAGCACCTTGCCGTGCTCCGACGTGATGATCGCGGCCAGCTCCTTGGCGTGCTGCTCGAGGAGGTCGCGAAGGCGGAACATCACCCTGGCGCGGGCGAGCGGCGTCGTCGCGGCCCAGCCCGGGAACGCGCGACGCGCCACGCTGACCGCCGCGTCGACGTCCTCGGCCGAACCCAGCACCACCTGCCGCGCCACCCGGCCGCTGGCGGGTTCGAAGATGTCCGCTCGTCGCTCGCCGCGACCTGCGGTGCGGCGGCCGCCGATGAAGTGTTCGACCTGCTCGGGCATTGCCTGATTCCTTCGGGTGTCGGCGTGCGGGATCGTCGTCAGTACGGCAGGTGCGCCTGGTCCGGATCCATCGTGAACTTCCACGATCGGCGGGGACCCGCCATGACGTTGAGGTAGTAGAGATCGAAGCCGTGCGGCGCGCCGACGGGATGGTAGCCCTTCGGCACCAGCACGACATCCCGGTCCGCGACCGCCATCGTCTCGTCGAGGCTGCCGTCCTTGGTGTAGACGCGCTGCAGCGCGAAGCCGGCGCCGCGTCGCAGGCGATGGTAGTAGGTCTCCTCCAGGTAGGTCTCGTTGGGGAAGTCGTCGGTGTCGTGCTTGTGCGGCGGGTAGCTCGACCAGTGTCCGCCCGGCGTCACCACCTCGACCACCAGCAGCGTCTCCGCCGCCGCGGTGTCGGGAAGGATGTTGCGCACGTGGCGGGCGTTGGTGCCGGTGCCGCGCACCAGCTCGCCGGCGTCGTCCGGCGTGATCAGGCGCGGCGCGAGCCCGCCCTGGGCGGGCGAGGCGCAGACGGCCAGCTCGACCGCTCCGACCGCGCGCACCGAGAAGCCGGTGCGGGGCGGCACGTAGACGGCGTGCGGACCGGCCTCGAACGGATCGGAGCGGCCGCCGATCACGCCGAAATCGATCCCGCCGGCGGTCACCTCCGCCGCGCCGCGCACCAGCACCAGGCACAGCTCGCGGCCGTCGCCCGGTCGCCTGATCACGTCGTCCGCGAGCAGGTCTAGCACCTCGAGACCGACGAAGCGCCACCCCGCACTCTGCGGGGTGATGCGATGGACCACGCGGTCGTCGCCGGGGACGCGCGGGCGGACGAGGAGCCGCGACATCAGCGCAGCCCCGCCTCGGACAGGAAGCCCGCGAGGTTGCGGTAGCCCATCGTCGCGTAGGTGAGCGGGTGCGCCTCGGCCGGATCCTGTTCCGCCTCGACCACGACCCAGCCGTCGTACGCCGGCAGGTGCCGGAACAGCGAGGGAAACGCGAGCGAGCCGTCGCCGGGGACGGTGAAGATCCCGGCCAGCACGCTGTCGAGGAAGCTCCAATCCTCCCGGTCCGCCCGCGCGCGCACCTCGGCGCGGATGTCCTTGCAGTGCACGTGGCCGATCCGCTCGCGATGGCGCGCGGCGAGTGCCGCCGGATCGCCGCCGCCCCACGCGGCGTGGCCGGTGTCGAGCAGCAGCTGCACCTCCGGGCCGGTGTTGCCCATCAGCAGATCGATCTCCTCCGGCGTCTGCACGACGGTTCCCATGTGGTGGTGGTAGACCAGGCGTATGCCCTCCGAGAGCAGGGCGCGGGCGAACGCCGTCAGGCGCCCGCCGAACGCCGCCCACTCGCCGGCCTGCAGCCTCGGGCGCCGCGACAGGGGCGCCGTGCGGTCGGTGTGGATCGTGTTGGAGGTCTCGCAGACGATCATCACGCTCGCACCGGTTCCCCGCAGCAGATCGAGGTCCGCCCGCGCGTGGCCGAACTCCTGCTCCGCGTCGCGTCGCAGCAGCGCGACGGAGTGCCAGCCGGACACGAAGCGGAGCCCGTGCGGCGACAGCGCCGCGTTCATCGCCGACGCCGTCGACGGGAACTTGTGGCCCTTCTCCACCCCGTCATAGCCGGCCTGCCTGGCCTGCGCGAGGCAGGTCTGCAGCGGCGTGTCGCCGCCGAGCTCGGGCATGTCGTCGTTGGACCAGGTGATCGGGTTGATGCCGATGCGGATGGTCATGGTGTCCTTTCCCGGCGCCGCGGCCGGCGGTGATCTAGTCGCCGATGCGTTGCTGCCGGCGCGCTTCGAGGTAGAGGGCGTGGGCGTCGCGTACCTCCTGCCGCACCGAGACCTCCGGCACCGCCACGTCCCACCAGCTGCCGCCGGCGTCGGTGGTGGCGGCCGGGTCGGTGTCGATGACCACGACCGCGCTGCGCTCGCTGGCGCGGGCCCGCAGCATCGCGTCGGCCAGGGCCGCCGGATCCGCGACCTTCTCCGCGACCGCGCCCAGCGCGCGCGCGTGGGCGACGAAGTCGATCGACGGGTAGGCGACCATCTCCTGGCTGTCGGCCCAGAGGTTGTTGAACGGGGCGCCGCCGCATTGCTGCTGCAGCCGGTTGATGCAGCCGTAGCCGTTGTTGTCGAGCAGGACGACGATGATCTTGCGGCCGAGCATGACCGAGGTCTGCAGCTCCGAGTTCAGCATCATGTACGACCCGTCGCCGACCATGACGATCACCTCCCGGTCGGGGCAGGCCATCTTGACGCCCAGCGCGCCGGCGATCTCGTAGCCCATGCAGGAGAAGCCGTACTCCATGTGGTAGCCGCCAGGCAGCTCGGGCTGCCAGTGCTTCTGCAGCTCGGCCGGCAGACCGCCCGCCGCGCACACCACCACGTCGGTCGGCAGGGCGCCCCGGTTCACCGCCCCGATCACCTGCGCGTCGGACGGCTTCGACTGCTGCCCGGGTCGCGGCAGGCCGGTATAGCGCCGCGCCGTCTCCAGCCACTGGCCGCGCGCGCGCTCCGCCCGGCGGCTCCAGGCCGCGTCGGCGCGCCAGTCGCCCAGCGCCGCGGACAGCTCCGCGAGCCCCGCCTCCGCGTCGGCCACCAGCGGCAGCGCCCGGTGCTTGCCGGCATCGAAGGGCTGCGCGTTCAGCCCGACGATCCTCAGCTCGCGATCGCGGAACAGCGACCAGGACCCGGTGGTGAAGTCCTGCAGCCTGGTGCCGATCGCCAGCACCAGGTCCGCCTCGCGCGCCAGGGTGTTCGCCGCCTCGGTGCCGCTGACGCCGATCCCGCCCATGTTCATCGGATGCGAGGCGGGCAGCGACGACTTGCCGCCCTGCGTCTCGCCGGCGGGCACGCCGCGCTCGGACAGGAACCGCGAGAGGGCGGCCTCCGCGCCGGAATACAGCACCCCGCCGCCGGCGATCACGACCGGTCGCGCGGCGGCGCGCAGGGCGGCGACCGCGGACGCCAGCTCGCGGCTGTCCGGACGCGGCCGGCGCACGCGATGCACGTGCTCGGCGAAGAAGCCTTCCGGGAAGTCCCAGGCTTCCGCCTGCACGTCCTGGCAGAGTGCGAGCGTCACCGGGCCGCACTCGGACGGGTCGGTCAGCACGGCCATCGCGCGTCCGAAGGCCGGGATGACCTGCTCGGGACGGGTGATCCGGTCGAAGTAGCGCGAGACCGGCCGGAAGCTGTCGGTCGCGGTGGTGGTGCCGTCGCCGAAATCCTCGACCTGCTGCAGCACCGGGTCGGGCAGGCGGCCCGCGAACACGTCGCTCGGCAGCAGCAGCAGCGGCAGGCGGTTGACGTGCGCCACCGCCGCACCGGTGACCATGTTCAGCGCGCCGGGCCCGATCGAGCTGGTGCACGCCATCGCGCGACGCCGGCGCGACGCCTTGGCGAACGCGGTCGCCGCGTGCACCATGCCCTGCTCGTTATGAGCACGGAACGTCGTGATCCCGTGGCGGGCGCCGTGCAGCGCCTCGCCGATCCCGGCCACGTTGCCGTGCCCGAAGATCGCCCAGACGCCGCCGAAGAACGGCACGATCGTGCCCTCCTCCGTCTCGATCTTCTGGGCGACCATGGCGCGGACCAGCGCCTGCGCCATCGTGAGCCGCACCGTTGCCATCCCGTCCCTCCGCTCAGTCGACACCGTCTCGCAGCCGTTCGTCCCAGGCGTGGACCAGGGCGGCGAAGCGTCGCGCCATGGTGTCGACCGCCTCGTGGTCGTCGATCCGGCCGGCCAGCCAGTGCCTGGCGGGGTCGCTGAAGATCGTGCGCCCGATCGCGAACCCCTTGACCCACGGCGTGGCGGCGGACGCGGCGAACGCCGCGACCAGCGCCTCGGCCGGCGCGTCGAGCCCCAGCATCACGACGCCGCGGCAGCGCGGGTCGTGCGCCTCGATGACCCCGCCGATGCCGCGCCAGGCGGCGCTCGAACGCTGCGGCTCCAGCTTCCACCAGTCCGGCCTGAGGCCGATCGCGTACAGCCGCTCCAGGACTCGCGGCACCGTGTCGTCGGCGAGCGCGCCGTGCTTGCCGGCGATGATCTCGATCAGCAGGTCGCGGCCGAGGCGCCGGCAGGCATCCTGCGCGCGCGCCAGTTCCCGCTCCTGCCGCAGGCGGAGCGCCTCGTCGTCGTCCGGATGGTAGAAGCAGAGGCACTTGACGACCTGATCGGCCGGCCACTCGACCAGCTGCGCGCCGAGGCTGCCGCCGTTCTCGAACTCGAGCGGCCGCGAGCCGGTGCGCTCGACCGGGCGCGCCACCCAGAGCCCGGCATGGGAGGCCGCGAACAGCGCCTCGCGACCGTGGCGTCCGTCCAGGAACATGCCGAAGCCCGGCCGTCCGTCGGCCACCTGGGCGGCCGCCCTGACCGCCAGCAGCTTGAACGACCCGATGCGGTCGTGCGGCGCGCCCACCTCGTCGGCGATCTGCTCGAGCTGCAGCCGGTGGTCGCAGGCCAGTGCGCGGATCGGCGTCGCCTGCGTCCGCCGGGTGGTGGCCCAGTGCACGTGGTTGAGTGCCGCGTCGTGACGCAGCGCGCGATGCGGGCTGCCGCTCGCCAGGAAATGCTGCAGCTCGTCGAAGGTCGGAAACTCCGGCGAGCAGAGCAGCCGCGACACCGCGATGGCGCCGCAGGCGTTGGCGTAGGTGCCGCAGGTCGCGAGCGGCGCGCCGCGCAGCCAGCCGCGCAGGAAGCCCGACATGAACGCGTCGCCGGCGCCGAGCGTGTTGTAGACCTCGACCGGAAAGCCGGGCCCGCGGATGCCGTCCTCCAGGCCGTCCGGGATCGGACCGTCGAACACCACGCAGCCCATCGGGCCGCGCTTGCAGACGATCACCGCGTCGGGTGCGAGGCCGCGTACGGCGCGGATCGCGGCCAGCGTGTCCTCGCGCCCGCCGGCGATGTGCAGCTCCTCCTCGGTACCGACCACCAGGTCGCATCCGGGCAGGATCGCCGCCAGACGCTCGCTGACCTCGGCGGAGCGGATGTAGCGGTTCTCGCCGTCGCCGTGGCCGGAGAGGCCCCAGAGGTTCGGCCGGTAATCGACGTCCAGGATCACCTTGCCGCCGGCGGCGCGCGCGATCCGCATCGCGCGGCGTTGCGCGGCGGCATTGTGCGGCTGGGCAAAGTGGGTGCCGGTCACCACGATCGAGCGCGCCCGGGAGATGAACGCCTCGTCGATGTCGCTCTCGTCCAGCGCGCTGTCGGCGCAGTCGGTGCGGAAGAAGATCAGCGGGAAGCTGCTCGCGTCGCGCACGCCCAGCACGGCGAGCGCGGTCAGCCGGTGCGGGTCGGTGCGTATGCCGTCGATGGCCACGCCCTCCCGCGCCGCCTGCTCGCGGATGAAGCGGCCGAAATGCTCGTCGCCGACCCGGGTCACCAGTCCCGAGCGCAGGCCGAGCCGCGCCGTGCCGATGGCGATGTTGGTCGGACACCCGCCCACCGCCTTGCCGAAGCTCGACATGTCCTCGAGCCGCGCGCCGATCTGCTGGCCGTAGAGGTCCACGGAGGATCGGCCGATCGTCACCAGGTCGAGCTGGTCATCCATGACGCGCCTCCCGTCTGTGTAACCCATGAAGCCGTTCCATGGTTCCGGTCAAGATGGAACAGCGGTTCCAGTCGCGGCCCGCGCGGCCGCGGTGGTGTTGGATGGTTCCGGGCACGCCCTCACCCATCGAGCCGTCACCGTTGAAAATTCTGTTCCACGACGACGTGCACAGGAACTTCACGTTTCAGATCAAGCGCGCGCGCCGATCGCCCGTGCCCGGTGCAGGGTATCGGCCGCGGAGCCCCTCGATCTTGCCGAGCGCCGCATCCTGGTGCTCGATGTTCGCCGCCATGTCCGGACCGACGGCATCGAGTGCCGACGCGGAGCGTTGCCGGAACGAGACGTCGTCTCCGTGCCCGACCGCGGCGAGCGCCTCGCCGAGCGGAAGATCGGAAAGGATCGCGGTGGGGTGGCCGGCGCCGACCACCGCCGGGGGACGCTCCCGTCACGTCGGTCGATGCAGCTCGTGCTGCAGCGCGTTCAGGCCGGCGCCGCCGGCCATGTGGAACATGAGGTTGTCGAGACTGAGCTCCGCGCGCGGCGCGTCGAGCTCGACCTCCCCGCGCGCCAGCACCATGAAGTGGTCGCCGACCATGTAGGCGTGGTGCGGGTTGTGGGTGATGAAGATGACGCCGACGCCCTGCTCTCGCGCCGCCTGCGCGATGTAGCGCAGCACGAGCCCGGACTGCGTGACCCCCAGCGCCGCGGTCGGCTCGTCGAGGATCAGGACGCGGGCGCCGAAATGGATCGCCCGCGCGATGGCGACCACCTGTCTCTGGCCGCCCGACAGGGTGCCGACGGGCTGCTCGAGATCGCTGATGGCGATGCCCATCCGGCGCAGCTCCTCGCCGGTGCGCGCGGACATCGTCTCGACGTCCAGGCGGGAGAACGGGCCGAACCGGCGCTTGATCTCCGATCCGAGGAAGAAGTTGCGCCAGATGGACATCAGCGGCACCAGCGCCAGCGTCTGGTAGACCGCCGAGATGCCGAGATCGAGCGCCTGCCGCGGCGAGGCGAAGCGCACCGGCTTGTCGTCGACGGCGTAGATCCCCTCGTCGTGGGCGTGCAGGCCGGCGATGATGCTGATCAGCGTCGACTTGCCGGCGCCGTTGTCGCCGAGGATGCAGGTGACCTCGCCCTGCCGGACCGACAGGCTGACATCCTTCAGGGCCGCGAAGTTGCCGTAGCTCTTGCAGACGCGGCGCAGCTCGATGATGGGGCGGCGATCCATGCTACCTCCCGGTGCTGGCGCGCAGGCGCAGCCATCCGTTGAAGATCGTCGCCAGCAGCAGCATGGCGCCGACGAAGTACTGGAACCAGTTCGGATCCCAGTCGGCATAGATGACGCCCTCCGTCGTCATGCCGAAGATGAAGGCGCCGAGTGCGGAACCGGCCGCCGAGCCGTAGCCGCCGGTCAGCAGGCAGCCGCCGACGACGGCGGACGCGATGTAGAGCAGCTCGTTGCCGATGCCGGCACCGGACTGCACCGTGTCGAAGGCGAACAGCAGGTGCATCCCCATGAACCAGACGGAGACGCCGACCAGCATGAACAGCCCGATCTTGACCTTCCTGACCGGGATGCCGACGGCCCGCGCGCTGTCGACCTGGCCGCCGACCGCGAAGATCCAGTTGCCGATCTGGGTGCGCAGCAGCACCCAGGTCGCCGCCAGGGCGAAGGCGATCCAGTAGAACACCGCGATGCTGAGATTGATCTTCCCGACGGTCAGGGTCGAGGCGAAGATCGCGTGCGCGGAATCGAAGCCGTCGACGCCGCTGATGTCCGCCGTGGCGACGTTGCCGGTGACCAGCTTGGTGATCGCAATGTTCAGGCCCTGCAGCATCAGGAACGTCGACAGCGTCACCAGGAAGCTGTGCAGCCTGGTGCGCACCAGGAGGTAGCCGTTCAGCCAGCCGATGCCGAGCGAGACGAGCAGCGCCAGGGCGACGCCGGCCCAGACGTTGCCGATCAGCTCGGTCGCGGTGATCGCGGCCGTGAGCGACGACGCGGTGACCGCGACGCCGGCGCTCAGGTCGAACTCGCCGCCGATCATCAGCAGCGCGACCGCGACCGCGGGGATCCCCACGCTCGCCGACTGGTACAGGATGGTCGCGATCGAGGCGAGCTGCCGGACCGGGGGTGCCACCACGTAGAAGAAGGCGAAGACCAGGACGACGCCGCCGAGCGATCCGATCTCGGGCCGCTTGAGCGCCTTCTTCCACAGCGCCTGCCGGGGTGCGCGACGCGCGACGGCGGCGTCTCCCGCGCTGCCCGCGACCGTCGTCACGCCGTCGCGCCGCGCCGCCGGCCGATGGGCGTTCCCGGACAGGTCGGCCACCGCCTAGCGCGTCCCGCGCTTCGCGT
>CAXTNB010000006.1:0-1345 GCA_964245385.1 uncultured Acetobacteraceae bacterium
CGTCCACGCCCTCAGCCACGAATGGTTCGAGGCCAGCCTGCAACGGAGCGCGTGAGGCCGCTCTCCGGCGCGGTCAGCTGCCGACGCCGTGCACGCCCTTGAGCTCGTCGGCGACCTGGGCGTGGTTGATCAGCGCCACCAGGGCGGTGCCGCCGATGGTGTTGCCGAGCAGGGTCGGCAGGAAGAAGCGCACCAGGTAGTCGCCGACCCCGGCATGACCCGACAGCACGGAGAACGCCGCCTCGACCGAGCCCGCGACGATGTGCGGGAACTGGCACATCGCCACCGTGTAGGTCAGCAGGATGATCAGCAGCGGCCGCGACGGACCGGCGCCGGGCAGCAGCCAGACCATCAGGCCGATCAGCCATCCCGCCGCCGCGGCGGTGCCGACGGTCGGCCAGAACGGCTGCGACATGGTGTGGGCGGCGAGCGCGACCATCGCGGCGTGGGTCTCCGGCGTGACCAGCCCCTGTCGCGAGATCACGCCGCTGAAGACGAAGGTGCCGATCAGGTTGCCGGCCAGCACGATGCCCCACACGCGCATGGTGCGCAGCAGGGTGCGCGAGTCGCGCCGGGTCAGGGCCGGGATCAGCGCGGTCAGGGTGGTCTCGGTGAACAGCTGCTGCTGGCCCAGTATGACGATCAGGAAGCCGAGGCTGTAGCCGAAGCCGTCGACCAGCCGGCTCCAGCCCGCCTGCGGCAGGCCAGCCCGCAGGTAGGCCTGGGCGACGAAGGAGAAGCCGATCGACAGGCCGGCCGCGACCGCCGACCAGGCGAGGCCGTTGAACGACCGCTTCAGCTCCTGCTCGCCCTGCTCGCGCACGATCTCGTGGATCACCAGCGGGCCCATGCTGGCGTTGTCGCGCGCCTGCTGCTGCTCCATCTCGTCGAGATGCGGCGAGTTGCCGCCGGCCTGCTCCGACATCGTCTCGCTCCGCGCGCGTCGTCAGATCAGCAGCTTGCCGCCGACCAGCAGCAGGACCGCGGCCAGCGCCGGGGTCAGCACGCGGTCCGATACCCTGGCTGCGATCAGGCTGCCGACGATGATGCCGGGGATCGAACCCGAGATCAGCGACGTGAACAAGTGCCAGTTCACCGAGCCGATCCACCAGTGGCCGAGGCCGGCGACGAAGGTGAGCGGCACCGCGTGCGCGATGTCGGATCCGACGATGCGCGAGATCGGCAGGTGCGGGTAGAGCAGGATCAGCACGGTGACGCCGATCGCGCCGGCGCCGACGGAGGAGACCGACACCACGACGCCGAGCACGGCGCCGGTCAGCACCGTCAGCGCCGCGGCCCGGCGCGGCGCCGGCTCGAGTGGTGTGTGGGTGCGTACCGCCGGGAC
>CAXTNB010000006.1:1355-2558 GCA_964245385.1 uncultured Acetobacteraceae bacterium
GCCGGCCGGTGCTCGCCGCGCACCGCCCAGCGCCGGATCGAGCCGCGGAAGATCAGGCTCAGCGCGGTCAGCAGCAGGGCGATGCCGAGCACGATCGTGATCAGCCGCGACACGGAGTCGCTGGGAGCGCCGAGCCGGACCAGGCCGTACAGGGTCAGCGCCGCCGCCGGCAGGCTGCCGCTCGCCAGCCAGCCGACCACCCGCCACTCGACCGTGCTCTTGGCGCCGTGCACCATGGTGCCCACGGTCTTGGTGCAGGCGGCGTAGAGCAGATCGGTGCCGACCGCGGTCGCGGGATGCACCCCGAACAGCAGCACCAGCAGCGGCGTCATCAGCGAGCCGCCGCCGACCCCGGTCAGCCCGACCAGCATCCCGACCGTGAAGCCGGAGAAGGCGTAGAGCGGATCGATCATCGCCGCAGGATGCATTGAGGACTCCGGACGGTGCGGCCGCGATCGGGCAGGCGGGTCAGCTGATCTAGAGCGTCATCGTCCTTTGCGCAAATACCTGCAATATTTCGTGGATTAACCGGTCCGGCGATCCCGGCTCAGTCCACGCGGACCGAGCGTCCCTGCCGCAGGCTCTCGGTCGCGGCGTCCGCGAGGCGCATCGCCTGCAGGCCGTCCTGGAAGTTCGACATCGGCGCGCTGCCCGTGCGCACGCAGTGGATCAGGTGCTCGATCTCGCCGGCATAGGCGTCGGCGTAGCGCTGCACGAAGAAGCTCAGCACCGGGTCCGCCGCTCCGGCATGCGCGGCGCCGAAGGCCTGCACGCTGGTCTCGTGGCGGTTGCCGGCGATCAGCATGCCCTTCTGGCCGAATACCTCCAGGCGCTGGTCGTAGCCGTAGGCGCAGCGGCGGCTGTTGCTGATGTGGACCAGCGCGCCGGAGGCGGCACGCAGCATCAGCATGGCGGTGTCGACGTCGCCGGCCTCGCCGATCGCCGGGTTGATCAGGCAGGCGCCGAACGCCGAGACCTCGACGATCTCGCCGACCAGGGTGCGCGCCATGTCGAGGTCGTGGATGGTCATGTCGCGCAGCAGGCCGCCGGAGGTCGCGACGTAGGCCAGCGGCGGCGGCGTGGGGTCGCGGCTGGTGATCACCACCTGCTCCACGGCGCCGATCTCGCCGTCCTGCACCCGTCGTCGCAGCGCCGCGAAGGAGGGGTCGAAGCGGCGGTTGAAGCCGATCATGATCATGGGCT
>CAXTNB010000006.1:2568-20391 GCA_964245385.1 uncultured Acetobacteraceae bacterium
TCGCACAGCACCGCCTTGCCGGCGCGCACGGCGGCGATGATCAGCTCGACGTGGGTGTCGGTAGAGCTGGCGACTAGCACCGCCTCGACCGCCGGATCGGCCAGCGCGTGGTCGACCGAGTCCGCCTGCCGCACCCCGAGTGCCGCCGCCACCTGGGCGGCGTACTCGGTCTGCACGTCGTAGACGCAGATCAGTTCCGCGTCGGGACGGTGGGCGAGGTTGTTGGCGTGCATGCGGCCGATCCGCCCACAGCCGAGCACGGCGAAACCGACCATTGCATGTTCCCGAACTGGCGAGGCGGAGAGGCTTCCGCCTGCTCCCTGGGTGGAATGTCTATTCCATACGATGAAAAGGTCAACGAGGCCGCGTCGCCTCACACGAACCAGGCGTAGTCGCGGCGTCGTTCCAGCGGCAGGCAGAGCGCCAGCTCCGGCGAGCGCGGGAACATGAAGTCGAAGCTGTAGCCGAACCCCTCCATGACCGCCTGGACGCTGCGGCGCCGCTCGGCCTCCTCCCACACCTCGATCAGGATGACCGGACGGCTCGCCGCGATGGTGGCCCGCGCGCCGCGCAGCACCGGCACCTCGAACCCCTCGACGTCGATCTTGAGCAGGTCGACATCGTCGAGGCCGCGCGAGTCCAGGGTCTCGACCGGCACGACGTAGCGGTCCAGCACCGTGTGCCGTTCGGCGACGTCGGGCGCCAGCGAGTTCAGGCCGCCCTCGTAGCTCAACACGTTCAGCGTCGCCTCGCCGGGCGCCTCGCCGAGTGCCACCTGCTCGCACAGCACGTGCCCGTAATCGTTCAGCGCCCGGTTGCGCCGCAGCCAGCCATGCTGGAAGCGCGACGGCTCGAACGACAGCACGCGCTCGAAGCCGGGTGCCAGGCCCATGCTGTAGAACCCGATATGGGCGCCGACATCGACGAAGGTGCGTCCACGCCCGGCAAGCACCCGGAGGAAATGCACCATCGGCAGCTCCGGGATGCCCGGGATCGGGTCCGGCACGTAGAGCAGGCCCTCGAGCGGCAGGCGTGCCCCGTCGCCGCCGCGGTAGTCGTGCACGGTGCCGGTCGGGCCGGAGCGCAGCGGCGCCAGGCGGTCGCGCAGCGACGCCTGGTCGATGCTGAACACCACGATCTCGCCGTCGTCGCGGCCGCACAGCAGGCGGTACTCGTCGCCGCGGCGCTCGGCGCCGGTGGGGAAGATCACGCTGATCGCGTACGGCCAGCCGAAGCGGTGCACGCCGCTGTTGTAGGGCGCCATCAGCAGCGGGCTCGTGGTGCAGGCGACCGGCGCGTAGGGCGGCCGGTCCCGGAACGTGCAGGCGCCGACGCTGTAGACCATGCGGCTGCCGAGCTGCTGCGACGAGTGGAAGAAGGTGACCAGGTGGTCGTCGTCGTAGCGCAGCGGGGGCGTGCCGCCATAGATCGTGCCGTGCTCCCAGCGCACCGCCGGCCCCTGGTGCAGCGCCTCGAAGCGCGGCTGCCGCCCGACGCCGACCTCGAGCAGGATCACGCTCCAGGGATCGTGGGCGTAGATCAGGCCGATGCTCGCCGCGTCGCCCTCCTCGGCGCCGGCGTCGGGCAGCACGAACGGCACCCAGTTCTTCTCCCAGTTGCGGCGGGCGCCGCTGATCACCTGCCCCTCGATCGGGTGCTTGGGGAACAGCGAGTGGCACTCGCACCGCCATCCGCCGTCGCCGGTGGTGAACTCGGCCAGGGCCATCGAGGCGCCGTCGACGGCCTGATCGCCGCGCTCGATGATGGCGTAGAACACCAAGATCCGGTCGCGGCTCCGCACCACCCGCGGATCGATGCCGCGGCCCAGCAGCGGCGACGGCTGCCCGAGCGGCCGCAGCCCGGCATCGACCGCCACCGTCCAGATCGAGCCCTCGCCGGGCTGCGGCGGCGTCGCGTAGCGGCAGAACACCACCCAGCCCTGGCCGGCGGCGTCGCGCACGAAGCCGGGATTGAGGTCGATGAACCGGCCCGGATCGAAGGGCGGCCAGACCGTGGGCTGGATGCGGCGGTTGAGCGGGTCGTGGTGCATGCGGCGCCCCTCCTGCCAGCCGGTGCCGTCGCGACTCCGACCGCCGTGGCGGCGCGGCCGGCACCGCCGCGCCCGCGAGATCTGTAGAGGAGCAGGCGACGGGCTTGCAATGGGGTCGTAACGAACTCGGGCCGGCACATGACATTTTTGTGCAGTGCACAAACACCTTGCGAAAGCCGCGCGACCTCGCTATGTTGCGTTGCAGCAAATGAGCATAACGGAGTTTGCATCATGACGACGTCCAACGGCCACGCGCTGGCTTCCTTCGGCACCCCGGTCGGCAGCCGCGGGCTGCTTCGCAACCTCGGCACCGCGATCACCCAGCACCGCCACCGGCTGGCCGAGCGCGCCCGCATCCGCCGCGAGCTGGAAGGCTACACCGATCGCGAGCTGCAGGATCTCGGCATCAGCCGCTTCGACATCGAGGCGGTGGTGCAGGGTCGCCACACCCGCTGAACCCCGGCAAGCCGGCGCCGCGCCGCCTCGGCGACGCGGTCCGGAGCCGCTGACCGGGTGCGCGGCGGCGGCCTGCCATCGCCGCGCGGCCTGCCCGTGCCGCCTGCACGCTGGCGAGCCGCGTAGGCCGAGGTTTCGCCGCTTCCCTCGCCGCGGCGGGCGCGCGACAACCATCCCTTCACGCCTGCGCGGCACCGTCTCCGGGGAGGCGGGCGTCCGGCCGCAGGATGCCGGAGGGGATCGCGGCGATGACGATACGGATCGGCACCAGTCCGACCGGCTGGTCGAACGACGACCTGCCCGAGCTCGGCGGCGAGACGCCGCTGGAGGTCTGCCTCGCCGAGGCCAGGCAGGCGGGGTTCGAGGGCATCGAGCTCGGCCACAAGTTCCCGCGCCATCCGGACGCCCTGCTGGCGGCGCTGTCGCCGTTCGGGCTCGCCTGCGTCTCCGGCTGGCACTGGTCGCGGCTGCAGCACGACGCGGAGGTCGAGCTGGGGCACCTGCGGCCGCATCTGGACCTGCTGCGCGCCGTCGGCAGCGAGGTGATGGTGTTCGCCGAGACCACCGGGGCGATCCACGCCGACCGGGCCGCCGCGCTGTCGCGGCGGCCGGTGCTGGCGGCGGAGGACTGGCCCGGCTTCGGCGACCGCCTGACCGAGGTCGGCGACGCGCTGCTCTCCGAAGGGGTGCGGCTGGTCTACCACCACCACGTGGGCACGGTGGTGCAGAGCGGGGCCGACATCGACACCCTGATGCAGTGCACCGGCCCGTCGGTGCAGCTGCTGCTCGATACCGGCCACGCGGCCTGGGCGGGCGTCGACCCGGCGGCGCTGGCGGCGCGCCACCGCGTGCGCATCGGCCACGTGCACGCCAAGGACGTGCGCGCCGCGGTGCGGGCGCGCGCCGACGCGCAGGATTGGAGCTTCCTCGATGCCGTGATCGCCGGGGGCTACACCGTCCCGGGCGACGGCAGCATCGACTTCGTCGGCGTCTTCCGCGCCCTGGCCGGCTATGCCGGCTGGGTGGTGGTCGAGGCCGAGCAGGATCCCGGCCGCGCCGATCCGCGGCACTACGCGACGGTCGGCTACCGCAACCTGAGCCGCTGCCTCAGCCTCGCCGGGCTGAGGCCGGAGGGGCGCGGCTGAAGTCTCGCGCCGGCACCTCCTGTCCGAATCGGCGGCGGTCGGGCGCCGGAAGGCCGGGCGGGGCGGTTCAGAAGGTGAAGTTGACCCGCCCGTAATAGAACCCGCCGGAGATCGGCACCTGGCCGGCGAACTGGTCGTAGTACTCGACGCCGAGATAGGAGGCGTCCGGCGGCGTCTTGCGCGGCAGGATGTTGAACAGGTTGTTGCCGCCGACCGCGACGTGCCAGTGCGGCGACAGCGCGTAGCCGACCTCGAGGTCGGTCAGCCAGCGCGGCGCGTTCTTGAACTCGATGAAGGTCGTGTTGGAGTATTGCAGCGCCGCGGGCGCCTGGTCCTCGTACTGCAGGTCGTCGGTGGTCTGGCCGTAGCGGGTCTGCCGCACGTTGACGTCCCATCTGCCGAGCTTCCAGAACGCGTCGAGGATGATCTTGCTGCGCGGGAACGCCGTGGTGATGTAGCCGACACCTTCCGCGGTCAGCAGCGGGATCCCGTTGGCGCTGTCGCCGAGGTGGGTGAGCCGGGTGCGGTTCAGGTCGATGCCCGCGGTCCAGTTCACCGTGCCGTACTCGCGGAAGTTGGTGAAGTAGCTGACGTTTATGTCGGCACCCTGGTGCGGGTGTTGGCGCCGTTGGAGAAGTAGAAGGCGGAGATGTCGTTCGACTGGATCCCGGCGGGAAGCTGGGCGCCGGTCAGCAGGATCGCGTTCTGCGCCGGCAGGCCGTTGATGTCGCCGCCGCCGATGATGCGGTCGCGTATGTTGATCTGGTAGATGTCGGCGGTGACGCTCAGGTTGCTGATCGGCTGCAGCACGACGCCGGCGCTGGCGTTGGTCGAGCGCTCGGGCTTCAGCGGCACCGCGCCGAGCGAGGCGGCGGCGGCGGAGTCGACGGCGAGGTCGCCGCTGGCGCCGGTCGGCGAGACGTTGAGCGCGCTGAAATGCTCCTCCGCCAGCGTCGGCGCGCGGAAGCCGGTGCTGATGGTGCCGCGTATCGCGATCTGCCGGGTGAAGTCGTAGCGGCTGGAGAGCTTGCCGTTCTCGGTGTTGTCGACGTCGGTGTAGTGCTCGAAGCGGCCGGCGAGGTCGACGTCCAGCTTCGGCACCGGATGCAGGTCGATGTCGATGTAGGCCGCGTAGACGGCGCGGCTGAAGCTGCCGGCGTTGGCCGGCAGCAGCCCGGCGAAGCCCTGGGTGCCGCCCAGCAGGTAGGAGGCCGGGTTGCCGGCGCCGATCTTGTACATCTCGAGCCGGTGCTCGGCGCCGAGTGCGAGCGTGAACGGCACGTTCATGAAGGTGATCGGCTTGGAGATGTCGAGGTTGTTGGTCCACTGCGCGTTGCGCAGGCTCTCGGCCAGCGCCTGCGTCTCGGTGAAGCCGGTGGTCTCGAACAGGTTGGGGTTGCCGGTGTCCTTGTTGCCGATCGCGACCTCGTCCGCGCCGTAGGTGGTGCTGACGTCCCAGTTGAAGCCCAGGAAGTCGTCGCCCTTGAGCCCCAGGGTCGCCGCGTACTGGTTCTCCTCGTCGGTCTCGGTCGGCGAGAAGCCGTACGGGTAGATCGTCGGCAGCACGCTCGGCAGCCGGTAGTTCTCGTACGCCTCGGCGTGCCGGTGACCGTAGGTGATCAGCCCGTAGCCCTGCACGCCCTCGACCAGCGTCTTGCCGAAATCGATGCTCAGCGTCTCGCGTGTCTCCTCCGGCAGGCCGTTGATGTGGTTGTCGTCCTGGCCGGTGCGGTCGTCGATCGCGGCCGCGGTGAAATGGTCGGTGTGGTACATCTGGCCGCCGATATGGACGTAGCCGTCGCCGCCGAACGAGGCGCCCTGGTCGGCGTTGAGCTGGTAGGTCCAGCCGTCGCCGTTATAGGCGTCGGCGCCGGTCTGGGCGTTGCCGCTGGTGCCGTGGTCGGTCTTCTTCATGATGATGTTGACCACGCCGGCGACCGCGTCGGAGCCGTACTGGGCCGCGGCACCGTCGCGCAGGATCTCGATATGGTCGATCGCGGCGGCCGGGATCATGTTGAGGTCGACCGGTGTGGCACCCTGCTGCGGACCGGCGTCGGCGGTGATGTTGGCGGTGCCGTTGCGGCGCTTGCCGTCGATCAGCACCAGCGTGTCGTCGGGGTTCAGGCCGCGCAGCACGATCGCGGCGGTCAGGTCGGCGGTGTCCGCAGCCATCGCGTTCACGGTGATCGACGGATCGGTGCGCACCAGCGCGTCGCTCAGGTTGGGCTGGCCGGAGCGGCGCAGCGTCGCCGCGGTGATGACGTCGATCGGGCTCGTGCTGTCACGCGCCTTGCGGCCGAGGCTGCGCGTGCCGGTGACGATGACGGACTCGCCGGTGTTCGCCGCCGCCGCGGTCGCGGCACCGCTGGTCTTGCTCGGCGGTGTCGCCGTGTTGGTCGATGCCGACGCGTTCGTGGCGTTGGACGCGGGCGGCGAGGGCGCCGAGGAGACCTGGGCGAGTGCCGGGCCGCCGACCGCGACCGCGAGCGGGCATAGCGTCAGCAGCAAGCCGGCCTTCGACTTGCCCGCGTTCTTCATCCTCATCCCTCGATCTCCATCGTCGATCCGCGAGGACCGTCCACCGCTCCGCTGCCTCGGCGCGATGAAGTCGATCCGGAACAACGCCGCAGATCAAGGGAAATATGCCCAAAGGATGCACATTATCGACGCGTGCGCCGGATCTACATCACCATGATAGGAAATAAAACAGTCATATGCATATTATATGCCCAATATATACTTAAAATAGTGGCAGGGATGCGCTGGGAACGCCGGATCGCCAGGCTGACGCGAACGGTGCGGCGGTGCGCGGCGAAGGTGTGACCAGAATGCCGCGCGGCCCCGGCGCCGGGCCGCGCGCCGGGCCGCTTGCTATGCAACGGGCGGGAAATTTGTTACCCCGGCTGCTCGATCTGCGTGGGGAAACGTGACGATGTCCAAGCACGCGAGCCGACCGGCACGGGGTTCCGCGCGCCATGCGGCAGCGGGGCGGGCCGGTGTGCTGGCGCTGTCCGGATTATGGCTCGCCGCCGGTTCCGCGCACGCGGTGACGCCGTTGAGCACCTATTACGGTCCCGGATTGCCGATCGACAATTACTTTCCCGAGGGCGTGCCGGGCGTCTCGAACGAGCCCGGCGTCACCGTGCTGTCGCGCCTGCGTCCGGATTACGACGCCCAGGGCATTCGCGAGGGCGCGTTCATGATCCGGCCCAGCATCGACGAGCAGGCCGGCTACGACAGCAACGTCGTCGGCGGCAGCGTCGACGGCCGGGGCAGCAGCGAGCTGCAGAGCGGCGCCTCGGTGTCGCTGAACTCGGACTACTCGCGGGATAATTTCGGCATCAGCGCCGGCATCAACGACACCCGCTACTGGGACGTGCCGCGCCTGAGCCATACCGACTACAACGCCTCGGCCGGCGGCGCGCTGGACATCGGCCGCGACCAGCTCACCGGTTCGATCAGCTACCAGAGCGCCAACGAGGAGCCGTACGACATCGGCGTCAACGGCTCGCAGCTCATCCAGCTCGACAAGCCGCTGAACTTCAGCGACACCGACTTCCGGGTCAGCTACACCACGACGCTCGGGCGCTTCAGCCTCACGCCCAACGTCGACTACCAGCTGCTGCGCTTCGCGCACGGCGACTTCAGCGGCGTGCCGATCGACAACCTGAGCGTCTTCAACCAGAGCCTGCGCGACAGCAACACCCTGCAGGGCGGCGTCATCGCCCGCTACGAGTTCCAGCCCGATCGCAGCGCGGTGCTCGTCGTCAACGGCAACTACGACCACTATATCCGCCCCACCGAGCTGAATATCGGCGTCGTCGATTCCACCGGCGCCACCGTGCTGGCCGGGCTGGACTACCAGCTCACCGGCGCCACCCGGCTGCGCGCGCTGGCCGGCTATCAGGAACGCTTCTTCAACGGCAACCAGTACGGCAACAAGGGCGAGCCGATCGGCGAGGCCGACGTGATCTGGAACCCGACCGGCCTGACCACCGTGACCGCCCGCTACGCCCGCACCGTCGAGGACGCGACCACCGACACCGTCACCGGCTACACCTACGACCGGCTGAACCTGATCGTCGACCACGAGCTGTTTCGCGACCTGCTGCTGCAGGGCAACGGCCAGTTCGAGAACGCGGCCTACGAGGGCTCGAACCTAGTCCAGAAGCAGTACGGCGGCGGCGTCGGCGCCACCTACCTGATCAATCGCAACCTGCAGGCGGCGCTGAGCTACCAGTTCATCGAGCACGACTTCTCTGACGGAACGTTCTCCGAGAACATCGTGCTGCTCCGCCTCAAGTTCGGTCTCTGATCAGTCGGGATCGGTCCTCGCCCGCTCCGCGACCCGGCTGGAGGCGGCACGCTCCAGCAGGTAGAGCGGACGCTGCTTGGTCTCGTTGAAGACGCGGCCCAGATACTCGCCGATCACGCCGAGCGTCATCAGCTGCACGCCGCCGAGGAACAGCACCACCGCCATCAGGCTCGGGTAGCCGGGCACCTGGTTTCCGAACAGGATGGTGCGGATGATCAGCTGGCCGCCGAACAGCAGCGCGAACAGCGCCACCGCGAGCCCGAGATAGGTCGCGATCTTGAGCGGCATCAGGGTGAAGCCGGTGATGCCCTCGACGGCGAGGTTCCACAGCCGCCAGTAGTTCCAGCTGCTGCTGCCGGCATGGCGCGGCGCGCGGTCGTAGAGCACCGCCTGGCTGGGGAAGCCGACCCAGGCGAACAGGCCCTTCATGAAGCGGTGATGCTCGCGCAGCCGCAGCAGCGCGTCCAGCGCGCGCCGGCTCATCAGCCGGAAATCGCCGGTGTTGCGCGGCAGGCGCACGCCGCCGAGACGCTGCATCAGGCGATAGAACAGGTCGGCGGTCATCTTCTTCAGCCAGGTCTCGCCCTCGCGGGCACGGCGCTGCGCGTAGACCATGTCGATCCCGGTATCCCAGATCGCCACCAGCTCCGGAATGATCTCGGGCGGGTCCTGCAGGTCCGCGTCGATCACGATGATCGCCTGGCCCTGCGCGTGGTCGAGGCCGGCGGTCAGCGCGATCTCCTTGCCGAAGTTGCGCGACAGGTTGATCAGCCCGACATGCGGATCCGCACCCCGCATCGCCTCCACGCACGCCAGCGTGCCGTCGACGCTGCCGTCGTTGACGTAGACCACCTCCCAGCTGCGGCCGATCGCGTCCATCACCGCGCCGAGCCGGCGATGGAACTCCGCCAGGCCGAGCGCCTCGTTGTAGCAGGGCACGACGACGGAGAACACGGGACGGCCTCGAGCCGCGGTGCCGGGTTCCGCGAACCGGCCAGGATCATGCCCGGGATCCACCGGCGACGCCCCGCGATAGGGAGCCTTCGTATCGCGTTCGGTGATCGACGGCTCTGGCATCGATCGGTTCGGCATCAATGGGTCTGGCATCGTAACGGCGTCGCCATCATTGCGGGTCTGGTCCTGTTGCCGCACCGGAAGGTGCCTCGCGCAGGGCCTGCGGCCGGACGGCAGCCGTCGCGCAGGCCTTGCTGCGATCGAAGGCGACGGTATCGAAGCCGCGCGCCGCGCGCGTCCAGCAGCGGTCGTGCTCGAACGCCTGCTGCATCGCCGGGAGCACGGCCCTGCTGTCGGCATCGAGGCCGAGCAGCACCAGCACCACGCGCGGTGCCTGCGCCGCGTCCTGCCGGATCGCGGATGCGGCCTCACCCGGATCGACCCGCCGGATGCGCAGCGCATCGGGCGACTCGCTGACGAAGGCGGCCAGCACGCCGACCCCGTCATTGCCGAAGGGCACCAGCACCAGCGCGTCGCCGCGCGCGTCGAGCCGACGTGCCGCGCGTGCCGCCTGGGCCTGCGGCTGCATCGTCTCCGGCCTGCTCATCAGGCCGGCGAGGGACAGGGCCTGCACGCACAGCAGCACGAGCAGCGCCGCCAGCCCCGCGCGCGGCGGCAGGCTGGCGAAGGCGCCGGCGAGCAGGAGGGCGAAGAACGGGGTGGCGAACGCGATGTAGCGCAGCTCGATCGGCGTGTTGTTGAACACGAAGCCGAGCCCGAGCAGCCCGACCGGTGTCGCCAGCGTCGCCAGCAGCAGCAGGCCGCGCGTCCCGGCGACGCCGATGCCGCGCCAGCGCAGGCCGATCAGGCCGATCAGGCCGATCAGGCCCAGCACCAGCAGCGCGCCCAGGATCAGGCCGGGCACGTGGCCGAGATAGAGCGGCAGGCCGCCGAACACGTTGGCGCTCGCGTACTTGCCGAGCCGCACCAGGCTGGGCAGCAGCGAGAAGGGCGGGAACTGGCCGATGCGGCTGGCGCGCTGCGCCAGGAAGAAGAACAGGTCCAGCGGCAGGATGCAGGCGAAGCCGAGCCCCGCCGCGAGCCAGCGCGTCGGCTGTCGGGTGCGGGCCAGCAGCAGCCAGAGCAGGGCGGCGGCGCCGCCGAAGGCGGCGAGGTAGTTCGAGAAGCTGGCGAGGCCGAGCAGCACGCCGCCGGCGAGCGCCACCGCGGCGGCAGGAGCGGTCCTGCGGGCGCGCGCGGCGAGCACGATCAGCACGGTGCCCCAGACCATGCAGAGCTGTGCCAGCGCGAAGCCGCGGGCGATGGAGCCGGTATAGGTGAAGCCGTAGCAGCCCAGCGTCAGCAGCACCGAGGCGACCGGCGGCATCCCGCTCAGGCCGGCCAGCACCGCGACGCCGGCCAGCGCCAGCAGGCTGCACAGCACGGAAAGCAGCCGGGTGCGGAACAGTCCGGTGCCGAAAAGGGCACGCCAGCTCGCGACCGACCAGAAATACAGCGGCGGATGCACGTCGGTGCGACGCAGGTCGGCGGCGATGCTGCGCATCGTGCTGTGACCGGAGAAGAACGGACGCACCTGGCGCGGCGTGAACGTGCCGGTCGGCCAGTCCGGGCGCGGCGTGCCCGAGGCGATGAACACGCTGTAGTTCTCGTCGTACTCGGTGCCGCGGGACCAGGCGGAGCCCACCAGCACCAGCAGGGCCAGGATCAGGGCGCCGATGACGCCGCCGGCATGTCGCCCGTGCGTCGACAGCATCTCGTCCCAGATCCCCTGCTGCGTCCCGGCGGGACTGTAGCATGGGCGCCGGGCGTGTTAAATGGCGGCGGAAGGACGATGGAACGGGATGAAAACGAAGTGCGGCGCATCATGAGCCCCGATGCGGAGGTGGCGCGGTGCCGGCTGCTCGGCCTCGACTTCGACGATCTGGACGTGGCGGCCGCGGCGCGGCTGATCTCGGCCCGTTCCGGCGACGCAGCGTTCGCCTACGTGGTGACGCCGAACGCGGATCACCTGGTGCGGCTGTCGCGCGATCCCTCGCTGCTGCCGCTGTACCGGCAGGCGCTGCTCTGCCTGCTGGACAGCCGGGTGGTGGCGCGCACGGCGCGTATCATCGGGCTGCCCGCACCGTCGGTCACCACCGGCAGCGACCTCACCGCGCGATTGCTGTCCGAACATCTCGGTCGCGGCGAGCGGGTGACCATCATCGGCCTGCGGGCGTCGCACCTCCCCGCGCTGATCGCGCGCACCGGCATGGCGCCGCCCGCGCACTATGATCCGCCGATGGGCTTCGACCGCGATCCCGCCGAGCTGCGTCGGGCCGTGCAGTTCGTGCTCGATCATCCGGCGCGGCTGGTGTTCCTGGCGGTCGGCTCGCCGCGGCAGGAGCGGCTGGCGGCGGCGATCGCGGCCAGCCACGCTGCGCGCGGGACCGGCCTGTGCATCGGCGCCAGCCTCGAGTTCGCCGCCGGCGCGATGCCGCGCGCGCCGGGCTTCATGCAGCGGCTGGGGATCGAGTGGCTGCACCGCATGCTGTCCGATCCGCGCCGGCTGGCGCGACGCTACCTAGTGGACAACCCGCCGATCTTCGCGCTGCTGTTGCGGCAGCGCTTCAATCCGTGATGCGGTCCAGCGCCGGAACGTGACGCAGCAGGTAGCGCTTGATCAGGATCGGCCCGAGCACCCCGGCCACCATCATCACGCTCGCGATCAGCGGGAAATCACGCGCGTCCCACGACAGGAACTTGAGCAGGATGCCCTTGGGCAGCCCGAGGCAGATGGTGTTCAGCAGGTAGATCGCGAACGACATGCTGCCGAGGAACACCAGCCATTCCCGGCGCGCGATGAACTGGCTTCGTGCCAGCCCGTGGAACGCCACCATCGACAGCAGGCCGGACGCCAGCATGTAGGTCTTGTAGGGGAAGTGGTCGGCCGCGTCGGTCTTCCAGTTGAAGTGGACGACGCCGCCGCCGCCGCTGGCGGCGAAGCTGACCACCGCCAGCAGGGCCAGCAGGGCAGGCAGGTACCAGTGATCGAGGATCGCCCACCACCTGGCGCCGGCGCGCGCCGCGACGCCGCCGGCCACGAAGAAGACGAAGAAGCGGCAGACGCGGTCCATGTAGAGCACCGGGGGCGCCTGGATCAGGTAGAGCACGATGGCGATCAGCATCAGCTGCAGCTCGGCCGGCACCTGATGCAGGCGCGGCAGGCGAAGCAGCAGCGGCGTCGCGATGACGTAGATGAACAGCACCCCGATATACCAGACCGACATCGCCGGGCTGCGCGCGGTGTGCAGCAGCAGGCTGTCGAGGCCGCCGGCCAGGCTGGTCGGCACGTTGTCGACGTGCATGACGTGCGCGGCCACCAGCTTCGCCGCCAGGATGGCGCAGCCGAAGCCGAAGAACGGCACCAGCAGGCGCCTGGCGCGGCGCAGTACCAAGTTCGGCCAGCCGCCGGGAGGCAGCTTCGCGGCACCCGACCAGAAGGCGACGTAGCCGCTGAGGTACATGAACAGCGGCATGTGGAACAGGTAGATGGCGATGCGCAGCGGCTCGTACCAGGTGACCCCGGCCGGATCCTCCTGCGGCACCAGGTGGCCGAACACGACCAGCAGGATGGCGATGCCCTTGGCGCGGTCGAGATCGGTCAGGCGCGTCCGCGAGCGGGCCGCGACGGGGATGGCGTGGAGGCGTGGCGCCTCGGCCACGGCGACGGGACCAGGAACGAACGGAGCTCTGTGCATGGCTATTCCGAACGGGGACGAATCTGGCCGATTGACGGGCTGGAGCCACGCCGGCCCGGTCGCAGCTGGTGCTCGCGACGAGGAAAGCGCATCTTGTTAATCATAAAGACGGTGCACAGCCACTGGCAATGGTTTAACATCCGATTGCAGCAGGTTTTCATGACACGACGTGAGCGTGAAGCTTGCGTCTGGAGCGGTAGGATAACAATCTGTTAGTTTTCCGGGCGATCCGCCCGGAGGGCCGGATTTGGTTTGCGCGCATTTGAAGGGGGCCGAGGAATGTTGAACGTGGCGCCGGGCAATACGCCCGGATCGGGCTCTGAACGGTCGTACCGTGGCGCGAACGCCGAGCCGACGCCGCGCGACGCGGCGGCGCTGATGCTCTCCAACGCCGCCTGGAGCCTGTGGCGCCACAAGTGGGTGCTGCTGCTGTGCGTGCTGCTGGTGCCGTCGATCACCTGGGCCGGGCTGAAGCAGATCACGCCGCTCTACACCGCCGACGCCACCGTGATCTACGAGCCGGCCCAGTACAACCAGCAGGAGCTGCAGAGCATCCTGAGCCGCGACACCACCACCGACGAGGTGATCAGCACCCAGGTGCAGGTGATCCAGAACCTGCATTCGGCGGAGCGGATCGTCGACCGCTTCGACCTGGAGCAGAACCCGGAATTCAACTACACGCTGCGGCCCAAGACCGATTTCGCGGCGATCACCGACGGCATCGTCGGCGGCGTGCGCGGCGGCCTCGCGTTCCTGATCCGGCCGATCTTCCCGGCGGCGGCGGACTCGCTGGAGGTCAACGCCGGTCGTCCTCCGACCCCCGAGGACATCCGGCACGCCGTGGTGATGACCGTGCAGAGCGCGATCACCGCGCAGTCGGTGCGCCTGTCGCACGTCATCGACGTGTCGTTCACCTCGCGCAGCCGCACCCTCGCCTCCGACGTGGCGAACGAGCTCGCCAGCATGTACATCTCCGACCAGCTGCAGCTGAAGTTCGACGCGGTGCGCAACGCCAACAAGTGGCTGGAGGGCCAGGCGCACGAGCTGCAGGGCCAGGTGCAGGCGAACGACAACAAGATCGCCCAGTACCGCAGCCAGCAGGGGCTGACCCAGGGCGTCGCCGCCAACCTGGTGACCGAGGAGGTCAGCCGGCTCAGCGACAACCTGGTGGAGGCGCGCAACGAGCTGGCCCAGGCCGAGGGCCAGGTCAGCGCCGCGCACGGCAAGTTCGGCAGCTCCGCGCAGGCCGCGGTGTCGCCCAGCGTGGTGGCGCTGCGCGCCCAGCGCGACTCGCTCTCGGCGCAGCTGCAGTCGCTGCTCGCGCATCTCGGGCCGAACCACCCCACCGTCATCTCGATGCGCCAGCAGCTCAGCGTGCTGTCCAGCGAGGTCAACGCCGAGACCGGCCAGGTGATGGCGGCCTCGGACGCCGCCGTCCGTTCCGCGCGCGCCAAGGTCGCCGGGCTGCAGGAGCAGCTGCGCGATGCGCGCGAGCGCGTCGCCACCGCCGGGCAGGCCGAGATCCCGCTGGAGGCGATGCAGCGCGAGGCGGACGCCTCGCGCAACCTGCTGCAGACCGTGCTCGGCTCGATGCAGCGCCTGCAGCAGCAGGCGGCGATCGAGACCTCCGACGCCCGCGTGGTCTCCAACTCGCTGCCGCCGCCGGAGCCGTCCTACCCGAAGACCAAGGTGCTGGTGGCGGCGTCAGTGCTGCTCGGGCTGTGCATCGGCTTCCTGCTGGTCTACCTGCTCGAGCTGACGCAGAGCAAGTTCCGCAGCGGCCACGACATACGCACCGTGCTCGGCCTGAACTGCCTGGCGCAGATCCCGCAGATCGACCACGACAAGGAGGGCGTGTCGGGGATGGAGGAGTACCTGGTCCAGAAGCCGTTCTCGCTCGGCGCGGAGCAGGTGCGCTCGCTGCGTGCGGCACTCTGGCTCGGCGCCAGCCGGCCCAAGGTCGTCGCGGTCGCCGCGGCGCGACCGGGCGAGGGCAAGACCACGACCTCGATCTGCCTCGGCCGCTCCGCCAGCCTGGCCGGCGAGCGCATCGTGGTGGTCGAGTGCGACACCCGCAAGCCGAGCTTCGCCAAGCTGATGGGCATCAAGGAGAAGACCGGCCTGCTCGAGTTCCTCAGCGGCACCGCGCCGCTGGAGGACGTGATCCACACCGACAAGCTGACCAGCTTCGACTACATCCCGGCCGGCGTCGGCGGCCGCAGCAACTCGCACTCCCTGTTCATGTCCGAGAACATGGTCATGCTGCTGGAGCGGCTGCGTCGCGACTACGACCTGGTGGTGCTCGACCTGCCGCCGGTGATCGCGATGACCGACGCGCGCATCGTGGCCAGCCTCGCGGAGTCCACGCTGCTCTGCGTGCGCTGGCAGACCACGCCGCGCGCGGTCGCCAAGCACTGCCACGAGATGCTGCAGGACGCCGGGGCCAACGTGGTGGGCGCCGCCCTGACCCGGGTGAACATGCGCGCCCACGCCCGTTCCGGCCACACCGACGCCGAGGCGTATCACTCCCGCTACGCGCCGTACTACCAGCATTGAGGGCTGTCCGCCCGTGAGCATGGCCGCCCTGCTGCCGAGCCGGATACGCAGGTTCGGCGAGAACCACTCGTCCAGCCTGCCGCTCTGGATCGGGGTCGGGTTCTTCGCGATCTACGTCATCGCCGCCTGCATGGGGGCGAAGCAGATGATGCTGATGATCGCCTTGGGCATCGTCGGCTGCATCAGCGTGCCGGTGCTGCGGCTGCCGGTGGCGGCGAGCGCGCTGTGGCTGCTGATCGCGGGCTCCACGCCCGAGATGTGGATGCTCAACATCCTGCCCAACTCGGCGGCGACCGTCACGGCGCTGGTCAAGGTGGCCGGCCTCGGGCTGGTCGCGGTCTGCATCCTGCGCTTCGGACCGGTGCTCGACCTGGTCAACCCGGGCTTCGCCTTCCTGCTCATCTTCTTCGTGGGCCTGGGCCACGGCTTCTACCCGGGGCTGACCCTGGGCGACAGCGTGCGCTCGCTGATCGGCTCCGCCGCACCCTTCGCGTTCTCCTTCAGCCGGCTCTCGCGTCGCTGGTGCGCCGCGATCATCGAGGCGACGATCTGGGTGCCGACCGTGATCCTGGTGTACGGGGCGCTGCTGGATGTCGCGCACATCCGGCCGTTCCTGAACCTGGACGAGGGCAATTCCTACCGCCTGAGCGGCTCGACGCATCCGGCGTTCCTGGGCGGCTACGCCATGGCGGCGATGTACGCCTCCCTGGTCGAGCTGTACCGCGGCGGCCGCAACCGCTACCTCTACCTGCTGGTGCTGAACGCCGTGATCCTGATCGGGTCGGGTGCCCGCTCGCCGCTCGCCTGCGCGGTGATCGTCGTCGGGCTCGCCTTCATCGCCATCCGCTCCGACAGCTTCACCCTGCGCAAGCGCGTGCTGCCGATGATCCTGGGGCTGCTGGCGCTGCCGGTCATGCTCGCCGTCGCCGCCACCTCGAGCAGCATAAGGCTGCTCACCGTGCTGTCCGGCAACGCCGAGGGGCTGAGCGGACGCGACGTCATCTGGCCGTTCTTCGAGGCGGCGTTCGCGCAGTCGCGCGTGTTCGGCTGGGGCCTCGGTGCCGGCAAGATGGTGATCGATCCCGACAGCCTGACGGCGCGCCTGCTGGGCACCACGGCCGCGCACAACGAGTATCTGCGCATCGGCGTCGAGGGCGGCTATCTCGGCATCGCGCTGGTCATGACCTTCCTGACGCTCTGGACCTGGCGCTGGAGCAGGATGATGCAGCGCTCCGACCGGATCATCCTGCGGCTGGTGATGTTCTGCTTCGCCCTGCAGTCGATCACCGACAACACCCTGATCGCCGCCACCGCCAGCATCCTGTTCGCCTGGATGTCGGCGGTGTTCGCCCGCGGTGCGGCGGAAGCGAGGCAACGCGGCGGAGTCCCGGACGCACCGGAGGCCGCGTCCGACCTGTTGCCGGCACGGCGGTCCGGCGCCCCAGCCTGATCAGACTTGGCCTGATCGAGCGGGGCCTGATCGAGCGCGCCTCGGTCGGGATGGTGGCTCCGGCGGTCAGTCCGGTTTCTGGTCCTGCTTCTGGTTCGGGTTGACGTCGATGCCCGCCTTGTCCTTCTTGAAGAAGTAGCCATGGAACGGCGGCTTGGCGACCGGCTGGTAGTGCGGCGGGATGTAGGTTCCGGTCTTGTCGTATTTTCCCGGGACGTAGCGATCGGTCGAGCTCATCGGCACCGGGGTGCCGAGCACCGCGGCACTCGGCGCTCCCTGCGGCGCGGCGGCCTTTGCGGCCGATGCGACGCCCAGCGCCACGCCGCACAGCAACGAGGCCCCGAGCGCGGCCGACCGGCCGCGAGCCGGCGCGAGGAAAGGAGCGAGCCGGATCATGAATTTCCCTCCCCGATGGACAACGCTGTTGCCGCGGATCGTCCGAAGGCCGAAGAACGGGCCGCACGACCTGCGGCTCGTGCCTGGCACCGCGTTCGCGCAGGATGTCATATCCGGCGCGAGGTCGGCAAACCAAGGGTGACTTCGGTGGGCGGTCGGGTTCTGCACGCGTCATGAAACAGATCGTCGACCTGACCTGTTGCCGTGCGCTGTTCGCACTGGGCGTGTTCGCCTACCACGTCAACCTGCAGAGCCGCTACGCGGCGACGCTGGGACATGCCGGCCGGCTGGTGCATGAGGGCTATCTCGGCGTCGACGGCTTCTTCATCCTGTCCGGCATCGTGCTGGCCTACGCGCACCGCGGCTTCAGCACCACGATCGCCCAGTCCCGCCTGTTCCTGCTCAAGCGGCTGGCGCGGGTCTATCCGGTGCATCTGGCGACCATCGCGCTGTTCATGGGGCTGCTCCTGTCCGGCATGCTGCTCGGACAGCCGCCGCGGGAGCCGGATCGTTTCGGCGCCGACGAGCTGATCCGCCATCTCGCCCTGGTGCACGCCTGGGGGTTCAGCGATCGCTGGGCGTGGAACTACCCGTCCTGGTCGATCAGCGCCGAGTGGGCCGGATACCTGGTGTTCCCGCTGCTCTGGCCGCGCCTGCGCGACGCCCACCCGCTGCTGCTGGCGGCGCTGCTGGCGCTCGCAGGGCTCGGCGAGTACGGCGCGCACTGGGCGCAGCTGCACTGG
>CAXTNB010000006.1:20401-21379 GCA_964245385.1 uncultured Acetobacteraceae bacterium
CCTCACCCTGACCTACGATGGCGGCCTGCTGCGCTTCTACCCGGAGTTCATCGCCGGGATGGCGACGGTGCCGCTGGTGCCGCTGCTGGCGCGACGCGTGCCCGCCTGGATCCCGCTGCTGACCGCGCTCGCCTGCATCGGCGTCGGCGCCCTGGTGTTCGACGGCGCCGAGCTGCTGGTGATCGACGGGCTATGGCTGCTGCTGGCCGGGCTGCTGCTGCGCGCCTACCAGGGCGGCGGCTCGCTGCTCGGCTGGATACCGGGTGCTGCCGTGTTCGGCGAGCTCTCGTACTCCTTCTACATGAGCTTCGCCTTCGTCGAGACCATACAGTCCAAGATCTGGCGCAGCCTGCACGTGCTGCCGTACCATCAGAAGCTGATCTACGGCTTGACCACGTTCCTGCTGACCCTCGGCCTGTCGCTGCTGCTGTGGAACGGGGTGGAGAAGCCGGTGCTGCGGGCGTTCGCGCGCAGGCCGGGCAGGGCGCTCGTGGTGCGTCCCACCAACGTGGTCTCGTGATCGGCATCAGCCGGATGCGGCGCCTGCTGCCCGGCGCGACCTCGCCCTCCTGGGTGCTCGCCGAGACCGGCGTCGGCGCCATCTTCTCGCTGCTGTCGCTGCTCGCGGTCAGCCGCACCATCGGGCCTGCGGCCGCCGGCATCGGCGCGGTGGCGATCGCCGGCTTCCTGCTGCTCGACCTGTTCGGCGGCTCGATGATGACCGACGCGCTGATCCAGTGGCGGCGACTGGAGCCGCGCCACGCCAGCAGCGCGGTGGCGCTGACGATGCTGACCGGGATCGGCGCCGGCGTCGTGCTGGTGCTGATCGGCCAGGTGCTGGCGGCGACCACGGGTCATCGGCAGATCGGCCGGCTGACGCTGGCGCTGGCGCCGCTGCTGCCGTTGTCCGCCTTCTCCGGGGTCGGCGCCGGCCTGGTGCTGCGACGGCGACGCTACCGGCTGCTGGCGGCACGGGTG
>CAXTNB010000007.1:0-437 GCA_964245385.1 uncultured Acetobacteraceae bacterium
AGCGCGAAGGACGGGTTCTCGGTGGTGGCGCCGACCAGCACCACCGTCCCGTTCTCCACCACCGGCAGGAAGCCGTCCTGCTGCGCGCGGTTGAAGCGGTGGATCTCGTCGACGAACAGCAGCGTGCCGGCGCGACCGGCCTGCCGCCGACGTGCCGCCTCCTCGAAGGCGCGCTTGAGGTCTGCGACACCGGAGAACACCGCCGAGAGCTGGGTGAAGTGCAGGCCGCCGGCCTCGGCCAGCAGCCGGGCGATCGTGGTCTTGCCCACCCCCGGGCCGCCCCAGAGGATCAGGCTGGCCAGGGCGCCGCGCTCGAGCATGCGGGTGAGCGCGCCGTCGCGGCCGAGCAGGTGCGGCTGCCCGACGACGGCGTCGAGCCGCGCCGGACGCAGCCGATCGGCGAGCGGACGACCCGACCCCTCGCCCGCGCCCTCGCC